>JAJRRX010000079.1 GCA_024279075.1 Alphaproteobacteria bacterium
CCGAAAACTCCTGCCCCAGCGTTAGCGGCGTGGCGTCCTGCGTATGCGTCCGCCCGATTTTGATGATGTCTTTGAATGCCTCGGCCTTCGCCTCCAGCCCTTCAGCCAGCGCCACCAGCCCCGGCATCAGCACATCGCGCACGCTCATGGCGGTCGCTATATGCATGGCGGTGGGGAAGGTATCGTTGGAGCTTTGCCCCATGTTGCAATGGTCATTCGGGTGCACAGGGTCTTTGCTGCCTATCACCCCGCCCAGCATCTCAATCGCCCGATTGGCAATCACCTCATTAGCGTTCATGTTGCTCTGGGTGCCAGAGCCGGTTTGCCACACCACCAGCGGAAAATGGTCATCAAGCTTGCCGTCAATTACCTCACCTGCCGCCTCAACAATCGCATTGCCGATTTTGGCCTCAAGGCTGCCAGACGCCATATTTTCCTGCGCACAGGCCTGCTTAATCACCCCAAGTGCGCGCACAATCGCCACGGGCTGCTTTTCCCAGCCAATCGGAAAATTCATCAACGAGCGCTGAGTCTGCGCCCCCCAATACTTGTCAACAGGCACTTCGAGCGGGCCAAAACTATCGGTTTCTGTGCGAGTGGTCATAAGGGCATCCTCTGGTTGGGCCAGTTACAACAGCGTTTTACCCCTCCGCCTCCTGCGACACAATGGCCTAAATCAAAGCGGCCGGTTTCTATTTTTCAAAAATACTCTGGGGTGAAGCGAAGCGAGGGGCAAAGCCCCTGACACAGGCGCTACCCTTTCAGCGCGGCGCCAGTGCAGCCTCACCAAGCAAACAGCCCTACGCGCCGCTTCAGGGTTTTTTGGTAAACACATATGGCATGGCAGGCGGCAGGTTCAGCCACACCTTTTTCAAGCACCGCCATGCCAGCCCGTTGGCTTCCCGCACCGCTGGCGCAATCGGCGGCTTTGGGCCATAAGTAAATTGCACATATTTCCCGCCGTCCACCATCAGGCCAAATGCGCCCTTAATAATATTGTGCTGCACCGGCTCAGGGATCGAGAGCAGCGGAAGCCCCGAAATAACCATGCCGACATTTTCCAGCGGTAGTTCCCCAAGCGCTTGCGCATCCATCTCCAGCACATTGCAGTCCGGAAATTGCGCTTTGAGCACCTTACAAAATTTCGGGTTCATCTCCACAATAGACAGGTCCTCGGGCCTTACCCCCGCGGCCAATATTTGCCGTGTAATTACCCCCGTGCCAGCCCCAATTTCCACCACGCGGCCCGTATCAGCCGTGATCTCGGACACCATCTGCCGCGCCAGCCCCGTGCTGGATGGCGCAATCGCAGAAATGGTTTTTGGGTGGCGCACAAGCTGCCACATAAATAGTGGAAAGCTCATTTAGGACCCTTTGCGAAACGCATCCAAGCTGACCACGCCGCCGCTCTCCGGCTTCGGGGCCGCTTCTGGTTCTGGGTCCGGCTCTGGCTCATCATGAATTGGCTCAAATGCAAGCTGGAATTTGGCGTGTGGGTCGGCGAAGGTTTTGATGGCGTTGAACGGAATCACAAGTGATTCCCCAACCCCGTTAAAGCTCAGCGTAATGCCGAAACGGTCATCCATGATCGCGAGGTTGTCAAACCAGTGCTGCATAACAATCGTCATTTCCTCAGGGTATTTTGCCTTCATCCAAGCGGGCATATCCACCCCCGGCACGCGTGTATCATATACAAATACAAAATGATGTTCGCCCGGTAAGCCTTCTTCGGAAACCTTGGCCAACAGCCCCTTCAGCATCTCACGAAAGGCGCGCTGGATCAGCTGGTTATAGTCGATTTTATTCGTCATCGGCCCCGTCCCTGTGGCTGTTTTCGCTTGGGTAGCAGAAAACGCGCGGCGGCAAAAGCGAAAGGTTTAGGAAAGTTGCCGTACGATGTGTGGTTTCCACGCACCTTTGGCGATTGGCGGGCAGAAGCCAGCCTTACACCAGCTTCCCCCACAGGTCATATTCACTCGCCTCGTCTACTTCGACCGAAACAATATCCCCCACGCTCAGTCCCTCAAACCCCTCGTCAATAAACAGGTTCCCGTCTATTTCTGGCGCGTCGGCTTTGGTGCGGCAGGTGGCACCCTCGGCGTCGATCTCGTCTATGATCACGTCCAACCGTTTGCCAACCTTGGCCGCCAGTTTGGTCTCTGAAATCGTTTGGGACTTTTCCATGAAGCGGTTCCAGCGGTCTTGTTTGACCTCGTCTGGCACGTGATCAGGCAAGGCATTGCTGCGCGCGCCCGCTACGTTTTCATACTGAAAGC
Source organism: Alphaproteobacteria bacterium (assembly GCA_024279075.1). GTDB lineage: Bacteria > Pseudomonadota > Alphaproteobacteria > Rhodobacterales > Rhodobacteraceae > UBA3077. Next base: position 2,277 of record JAJRRX010000079.1, read on the forward strand.
AGCCAACGCGGTCTAGCTGGGCTACATCGAGCCAATCCAGCAGGTGCTGGAACTCGGCTTCCGTTTCGCCGGGGAAGCCCACAATGAAAGTGGAGCGCAGGGTGATATCGGGGCAAACGGCGCGCCATTTTGCGATTTCATCCAGCGTCCGCGCACTCGCGGCTGGGCGGGCCATGCGCTTGAGCACATCCACATGCGAGTGCTGGTAGGGGATGTCGAGATAGGGCAGTATCAGCCCCTCGGCCATCAGCGGAATCAGGTCTCGCACATGGGGGTAGGGGTAAACGTAGTGCAGGCGGACCCATGCGCCGAGGCTGCCAAGATCGCGTGCCAGATCAGTAATATGGGCGCGGTGGCCCTTTTCTTCGGCGTATTTGATATCGAGGCCATAAGCCGAGGTATCCTGAGAGATCACCAACAGCTCTTTCACACCAGCCTCTACCAGCCGCTCCGCTTCGCGCATAACCGCATGGGCGGGGCGGCTTTGCAGCTTGCCCCGCATATCAGGAATGATGCAGAACTTGCACTTATGGTTGCAGCCCTCCGAGATTTTCAGGTAGCTGAAATGGCGTGGGGTAAGGGAGACACTGGCGGCTGGCAGCAGGTCCACAAACGGGTCCGGCGCGGGTGGCACCGCTTTATGCACCGCATCGAGCACCTGCTCATATTGGTGCGGGCCGGTAACTGCCAGCACGCTCGGGTGGGCACCGGTTATATAATCCGGCTCGGCCCCGAGGCAGCCTGTCACGATCACGCGACCATTTTCAGCCAGCGCCTCGCCAATCGCGGCGAGGCTTTCGGCCTTGGCGCTATCGAGAAAGCCGCAGGTGTTAACCACCACCGCATCGGCGCCTGTGTAATCAGGTGAAATTGCATAGCCTTCGGCGCGAAGCCGCGTAAGAATGCGCTCGCTATCTACCAAGGCTTTGGGGCAGCCAAGGCTGACCATGCCAATGCGTGGCTGGCCTGCGCGGCGGGCATTTGGCCCGGTTTCAGGCACCAAGGCGCGGGCAAGATCGGGGCGGATATTGGGGGGATTTTGGCTCATAAAACGGGTATACCGCAGTTTATCGGCGGCGGAAACCGCTGAAATACCAATGATTACGGGATAATTGCCGCGCGACACAGCGCGAAAAAGCGTTGTTTGGCAACAGATTTGCAACAGTTTGTAATCTTTTCCACCTAAATATAAAATAATGGCTAGCAAATGCACATTTTTCTTTGTAGAAGCGGATTAGCCCCAATGGGCAACCTTTATTGCGCAAAATCTAAGGATTAAAAAAATGAAAGCACTTAAACTCGCCGCTCTTGGCCTCGTAGCAGCTAAATCCGCCTCTGCGGGCGCTGTAACTTTCGTAGCTCCAGCAGTGGTAGCAATCGAAGAGCCAGCCCGTATGGGTGGTTCCGGTGCGTGGCTCATCCCACTCATCATCGCTGCTGTAATTCTGTTGGCTGTGACCAAGAAGTAATAGCAACATTTCTTCTTTCGCATGAGCGAAACTGGAAATTCAGTTTAGGCGGGCGCCACCGGCAACGGGGCGTCCGCCTTTATTTTGTCCATCACAATCTGGCTATGCACCCGCGCCACGGCTTTATGGGGTAGCAAGCTTTGATGCACCAACGCATTGAGCGCTTTTAGATCAGCACAAAAAACCCTTAGCAAATAATCCGCCTCGCCGGTTAACGTCCACACATTGGTAACCTCTGGCAGGGTTTGTAGGTGCGCCATAAAGTTGGCTGCGATTTGGGGCGCGTGGGTGGCGGTGGTGACTTGAATAAAAGCCTCCACATGCAGGCCAAGCTTGGCAGGCGAAAGCTGGGCGCGATAACCGATAATATAGCCCGCCGCTTCTAGCCGCTGGCGGCGGCGGCCCGCTTGCGAGCTGGAAAGATGCAGGATATCACCAAGCTCTTGCGCTGTGAGTTGCGCGTTTTCCTGCAAGGCTGTTAGGAGCCGGATGTCGGTCTTATCTAGCATGTATGCTCCTGTATCTGCACGCAATCAGCACCGATTAGAGAACCAGTGCGATATTATCGCAATAATGGGCGCGTATGTCAAACATACGCGCCCCGCTCGCATTGGGGTTGGGCTATGTTTGCCAAAATCATAAAGGAGAGCACTATGGGCCCGTTTCCACACGATTCCAAAACAAGTGAAATTTCAGAAGAAAACCCAGCCGGCACAGATGGATTCGAGTTTGTCGAGTTTGCAGATACTGAAGATGGCCGCCTAACGGAAACCTTTGAGAAAATGGGTTTTACTGAGGTTGCCAAGCATAAAAGCATGAATATAACCCTGTGGAAACAAGGCGATATTATCTATGTGCTCAACGCTGAGCCAGATAGCTTTGGCGGGTGTTTTGTCAAAGAGCATGGTCCCTCCGCCCCCTCAATGGCATGGCGTGTGGTCGATGCAGCGCACGCTTTTAATCACGCCATTTCTAAGGGTGCCGTGGCCTTTGAGGGGCCAGGGAAGGTGATAGACGTGCCCGCGATTAAAGGAATCGGTGGCAGCTTGATTTACTTTGTTGACCAATATGGCGATGGAAAATCGGCCTTTGGTGAGTATGACTGGTTTGGCGAGAAAAGCCCAACAGGTATGGGGTTTTACTACCTTGATCACCTAACCAATAACGTGTTTCGCGGCAATATGGATAAGTGGTTCGGCTTTTATGCTGATATTTTTAACTTCAAACAAATCCGGTTTTTTGACATTGAGGGCAAGCATACCGGCCTGTTTTCCCGCGCCCTAACCAGCCCCTGCGAAAAGATCCGCATTCCGATCAACGAAAGCCGCGATGCGGTGAGCCAGATTGAGGAGTATTTGAAGCGCTATAATGGCGAGGGCATCCAGCATATCGCCATTGGCACCGAGGATATTTACGCCGCGACCGATAATATTGCCGCCAACGGCATGCGCTTTATGCCCAAGCCGCCGCAAAGCTATTACGCTATGTCAGACAAGCGCCTGCCGGGCCACGGAGAGCCATTGGACGAGCTGGCCAAGCATGGCATTCTCATAGATGGCGAAGGCGTGGTGGATGGCGGCGAAACCAAGATTCTGCTGCAAA
>JAJRRX010000080.1 GCA_024279075.1 Alphaproteobacteria bacterium
ACCGGTAGCCTGAGCTTGGAGCCGATATTGATGTTTGCGCTGGTGTTTATGTGGACACCGCCGCATTTCTGGGCGCTCTCGTTGTTTATGAATGATGACTATAGCCGCGCAAAAGTGCCGATGTTGACAGTGACCCATGGCCGCCCCGCAACCCGTTGGCAGATCATGATCTATGCGCTGCTTTTGGTGCCGGTCTCGCTGGCGCTGGCGTTTAGTTCGGTTGGTGGCGTGGTTTATTTAGCGCTGGCTTTGTGGCTGAATTTCAAGTTTGCTTGCGGCGCGGTAAAACTGTGGCAGCGCAACGAGGCAGCGGCAGAGGCAGACCGCTACAAGTCTGAGCGGGCGTTTTTCAAGCTCTCACTCTTTTACCTGTTTGGCTTGTTCATGGGCCTGCTGATCGAGGTCACGATGCGCCACCTCGGTGTGCCTGTGGCCGATTGGTTGCAGCTGCTCTAGCCCCAAAACCCCGAGCGCGCGCCTCCGCGGCGACCCACTTTTAGCAATTTGCACGCAGAATTGCGCAAGCAAACAGGGCCACCTTGTCGGCGCGGGCTGTGCAAGCACAGCCGGTGCTTGCCGCGCTATTGTAGATAGCGGGTCGGGTCCACGCTTTCGGTGCCGACGCGAACCTCAAAATGCATGATCGGGCTGTCGGCAGGGGCGACATTGCCAATGCTTTGCCCTCGCGCCACACTATCGCCTTTGCTCACGATCACATCCGTCACGCGGCCATAAACTGTAAGTAGATCATTGGAGTGGCGAATAAGGACAATGGTGCCAAGGCCGCCTAAGCTATCCGAGACCAGCGCCACGGTGCCTTCTCCAGCGGCGCGCACGGTGGCATTGGCGGCGGTTGCGTAATCCAAGCCTTCATTTTTGTTGCGGCCAGTGGGCTGATAACCACGGGCAATGCTGCCGCTAACCGGCGCGGTAAACGGCGCGTTTACGTTGGCAACGGGCGGGGTTGGGGCCGGCTCTGGCGTTGGGGCTGGCGCGGCAACCTCTGGCGTGCGTGGCTCTGGCGCGCGCGGCACGGGGGCGGGCGCTGGTTCGGGGGCAGGGGCAGGGGCTGGCGCGGCGATGTTATTGGTATCAGCCACCGGAATAATCAGCTGTTGGCCCGCACGAATGCCGAGATTTGGCCCAAGGCCATTCCAGGAAGCCAGCGCGGTAACGGATACATTATACTGGCGCGCAATTTCAAAGGCGGTTTCACCGGATTGAACCCTGTGCCGCAGTGGCTCTGTCGGAGAGCCAACTTCGGGGGCTTGGTTGCGCGGGGTAGCGTTTTCAATTGCGGTTTCGGCGATATCAGCCGACCAACCGGTTGGCGATGAAACAAGAGAACCGCCGACATTTTGCGGCAAAACCAACACTTCGCCGCTGCGGGGGCGGTAACTTTCCGGCAGGCCGTTGGTGTTGGCAAGCTCGGTGGTGGAAAGGCCAACACGCTGTGCCATATTGGCAATGCTATCGCCCTCATTGGCGACAATAACCTGATAGCTCTCATAAGTAATCACGCCTCGGCGGTCTGCCGCTGGCCTGTCTATTGAGGGAATGGCGTCCGCGTTGCGCTGAAACGGCGTGGCGAGGCGGCTCATATCAATGCCATTTTCGCAAGCAGCCGTGAAGGAAAGCACGGATAATGCCGTGCCAATTTTGAGGAAACTGGTAATGCCCATATC
>JAJRRX010000081.1 GCA_024279075.1 Alphaproteobacteria bacterium
GGGGCGATTACGCTGGATGGCGTGGATATTCGTGACCTGACGCAGGATGGGCTGCGCCAACAGATTGGTATGGTCACGCAAGACACCCAGATGTTTAACCGCTCGGCGCGGGATAACATCCTTTATGGCAAGCCGGAGGCCACCGAGGCCGAGCTAATCGCCGCGTGTGAGCAGGCGCAGGCACTTGAATTCATTCATGATCTTGAAGATAACAGGGGCCGAAAGGGCTTTGAGGCGCGGCTTGGGGAGCGGGGCGTGAAGCTTTCCGGCGGGCAACGGCAGCGGGTCGCCATTGCGCGGGTAATCCTGAAAAACGCGCCGATACTGGTATTGGATGAGGCGACCTCGGCGCTGGATAGCGAGGTGGAAGCGGCGATTCAGGATACGCTTGATACCCTGATGCAGGGCAAAACCGTGATCGCGATTGCCCACCGCCTCAGCACCATCGCGCGGATGGACAGGATCGTGGTGCTGGATGAAGGCGGGATTGCAGAGCAAGGCACCCATGCGGAATTGCTGGCGAAAAACGGGCTATATGCCGGCTTTTGGGCGCGGCAATCGGGCGGGTTTATCGGCGCTTAAATCACGTTCAACGCGATTTCATTTTGGGCTAGCATGGCTGAAATATCGTCATTGGGCGGCGTCTCTGTCACCACCATATCTATCAACTGAGGTGATTGAATGGTGATCGGGGCGCGAATGCCAAATTTGGTGCTGTCGGCTACCACAATGCTCATCTGCGCCCGTTTTACCGCTTCACCCGAAATATCAGCTTCTTGAATATCATACAGCATAAAGCCAGAGCGCACGTTGATCGCGGCCACAGAGAGCAGCGCGTATTGCACGTTAAACCGCTTGATAAATGCCAGCGTATCCTCACCAAAGGCCGTGCCATCCGTTGCGCGCAGCTCTCCGCCCGCGAGGAACACACGGTTATTGTTGCGGCCTGAAAGCATATGGGCGATGGCGGTGGAGTGGGTAACGACATAAAGTTCGTGGCGATTTTGCAGTGCTTGCGCCACATAGGCCATAGTCGACCCTGCGTCCAAAAATAACGAATCACCATCTTTGATCATCTCGGCCACCTTGGCCGCCAGCGCTTTTTTCACACCCGTGTTTTTGTCCATCCGGCGCTGAAAAGGTGGGGCAACCACCGAAACCTGACCCGCGAGCGACACGCCGCCATGCACTTTTTTGACCAACCCGCTGGTTTGCAAAGTTTTGATATTACGGCGAATGGTTTCATCAGAAACACCCAACGTGCGTGCCAAAAAGCCGATTCGGCAGGAGCCGCCGGCCAGCTTGATTTCGCGCAAAATCTCTTGTTCGCGCTGATTGGTGATCGTTTCTTGTTTAGGCATACGCTGCCTCCCATTCATAACTAAACCACAAAACTCCACATTAATTGAATGTTAATGAAGTTTACGCTAGGTAAGCACTTGAGTCAAATATGAAAATTTGGCGCAAGTGAGTGTTTTTGTTGAAAGCTGCCTTGCGTTGGGGCACCCTAGGCAAATGAATAACCCCGCCTTAAACCGCATTGCAGCCCTGCCGATATGGAAAGGCGAGATTGAGGCCAGCCCTTTGGGAGGCGGGCGCACCAATCTCAATTTTACAGTGCAAGATAACACCGGCAAATACGTTGTGCGGCTGGGGGAGGATATTCCTGCCCATCATGTGATGCGATTTAACGAACTTGCGGCGAGCCGTGCGGCCCATGCCGCGGGGCTTTCGCCCGAAGTGGTGTTTGCCGATGAGGGCATAACGGTTATTCGACATATTGAAAGCAAAACACTGGGTGAGGCCGATGTGGCCAAAACAGAGTATTTGGGCCCGATTGTCGAGCTAATGCGCCGCTGCCATATTGAGTTGCCACAGCACCTCCGCGGCCCGGCGCTGGTGTTTTGGGTGTTTCATGTGATCCGCGATTATGCGGCCACGCTTGCTGCCCATGCTAGCCCGCATATGCCTATGGTGCACGATTATTTGAAGATCGCGCAAAAACTGGAAGCGGCGATCGGCCCGATTGAGCTGGTCTTTGGCCATAATGACCTGATGGCAGCCAATATACTGGATGACGGCACGCGGCTCTGGCTGATTGATTGGGATTACGCCGGCTTCAATTCGCCACTTTTTGACCTTGGCGGCTTGGCCAGCAATAACAGCCTAAGCCCCACGCAAGAGGAAGAAATGCTCGGGCTTTATTATGGAGCTCCGCCTGATGCCGCGCTTCTGCAGCGCTACCACGCCATGAAATGCGCCTCGCTGATGCGCGAGGTGATGTGGAGCATGGTGTCTGAGGTGATCTCTGATTTGGATATAGATTATGGGGCTTACACCGCTGAAAATATTGGCCGTTTTGCACATGCTTACAGGGCCTATCAGCAGCGCTGAATAGCCTTTAGCTGTCCTTTGGCTCCGGAAAAAGGCCCTCAGGTGGGTCAGCAATAATTTTGCCCGCCGCCAAATCCACCGTTGGCACATTGGCAAGCGTAAAAGGCAGCATCGCCGCTTCTTTTAAGCCCTTGCCCGCGATTTCCAGAATATTCCCCGCGCCGAAATCCTGCACCGAAGTCACTTTTCCGAGCTTAACACCGCCCGTGTCCAGCACCTCCAACCCGATCAGGTCTGAATGGTAATATTCATCATCCGGCAGGCTTGGAAGATCTTCCCGCCGCGCATAAAGCCTAGTGCCGCGCAAGGCATCCGCCGCCTCTTTATCCTGAACATTTGAGAGCCGCGCACCAAAGCCGCCCTTGACGGAGCGCACAAGCGTTAATTCATAGCTCTCACCCGTTTCGGTCACCAGCGGGCTGTATTTCTCTATCGCGGCAGGGTCAGCACAAAAGCTCTTGAGCCGGATCTCTCCGCGTACCCCAAATGCGCCCATCACCGCGCCTACGCAAATCAGATTATCACTCATCTATCTGTCCTCCACTTCCGCCAAAAGCGGGTCCCGTTGCTCCCACTTGGCCTTTTCTAGCGCGGGGGTTTGGCTGGTGTCTACCGGAAAGCCAATGCAAAGGTAAGCCACCAAAGCCCAGCCCTCGGGGGCCTCCAGATCAGCCGCCATTTGCGCAGGGTCAATGATGGAAACCCAGCCCACACCCAGCCCATGCGCGCGCGACATAAGCCACAGGTTCATCACCGCCGACACCACCGAATAGCGCCGCGCCTCGGGCATGGTGCCCGCGCCAAGCCCCGCGCCCTTATCGGTGCCGTCATCGCAAAATATCGCCAGCTGCACGGGGGCATCCTGCATCCCGCTCAGCTTCAGCCCCGCATAAATCTGCGCCCGCTCACCAGAGTATCCCGCCAGCGCCTTGGCATTGGCCGCCTCGAAATTCGCCAGCGTTTTGGCCCGCGCCTTGGGCGATTTTACGTTGATCAGCCGCCATGGCTCTGACAGCCCCACAGAGGGGGCCAGCCTTATGGCCTCCAGCACCGTGGCCAACAGGGCCTCTGGCACAGGCTTGTCGGGCTGAAAGTGGCGGACATCTCGGCGCCAGCTCATCAGGTCATGCAATTGCTCGCAAAAGGCTTCGGGAAAATTTTCCATAAGGTAGAGATAAGCCGCTTTACGCTAGATGTGAACAAAAAAAGCCCCGCCGGATGGCAGGGCTTTAATATCA
>JAJRRX010000082.1 GCA_024279075.1 Alphaproteobacteria bacterium
GGGCCACGGAGAGCCATTGGACGAGCTGGCCAAGCATGGCATTCTCATAGATGGCGAAGGCGTGGTGGATGGCGGCGAAACCAAGATTCTGCTGCAAATCTTCTCAAAAACCGTGATTGGACCGATTTTCTTTGAGTTCATCCAAAGGAAGGGTGATGACGGCTTTGGCGAAGGCAACTTCCGCGCGCTGTTTGAAAGCATAGAGGCTGATCAGGTGGCGCGCGGGGTGCTTAATAGCCTTTCGACTTGATGTTGAATCAGAATGGCCGCCGAACGCTCTTGAAATTCAAACGCTGCCTCGGCGGCCATTCTGATGATCTGCTTCAAGTAAAGCCGAAAAGCTTAATCCCAAAGGCTCGGGTTTTTGCCTTCTTCCTCAAAGCGAATAAAACGTGCGCGGGTAAAACGCTGAAAGCCGGTGTCCCTAAAGGCTCCGGTTGTTAGGTATTCCAGCGCCGAGCCATAGTGGAAGGGCTTAAAATAACCGGGCATGCGAAAGGATTCCGCCACATCTTCCGAGGGCGCGCCCGCGCTTTCCGGGGCAAAAAAGATCAGGGTCGGTGTGAAGTTCACCAGCCACTTTTGTGCCAACGCTTTTTCTGACAGCTCCTCGCCATCAAAATCCGTGACCATACGGTCGCCCCATAGGTTCAACTGCACTGTCAAAAAGTTCGCGGTTTGATACTCGGTGATTTCAGGAATGGCGTAATTTACCTCATGCAATTCACGGCAATATGGGCAGCCGCGCTGCTCAAAGATCACAATCAGCCCTTTGCCCTCATCGGCGGCATCTTGCAGATCAGGGCCCATTTCGAGGAAACTGTCATAAAACCAAGGTTGTTTGTGCAGTCCGTCATCGCCAATCTCTTGTGCCTGTGCGGGCATGATGAGTGCGGCCAGCGCACCGGCGGCCAGTAGTAAACGTCTTGTAAACATAATAAAATCCTCCCTCAGCGAGCCTAGCATAGATTTGCTAAATCCTGAAATCAGGTTTTTGAGAGCGGCGCGAACACGTGGCCAGCTTCCTCCATCAGGCGGTTGGAATTACTTTCCACCACCGCTTCCAACTCCGCCAAAAACGGCTTTATTGCCATGCCGGATTTGATGGTCGGGAGGAACTCCATCACCGCAACACCGGGTTTGCGGTAAGGGCTACGCCGCGCCCAAAGCACACCGGTATTGGTGGCTGCTGGCACGCAATCCAGCCCGAATCGCTCATAAAGCACCCCCGCGCCAACCTTATAGGGCTTGGTCGCCTCGGGCAAAACCCGCGTGCCTTGCGGGTAAATCACCGTTTGCCCCACGTCCTTTTCGCGGCCTTTATCAAGGTCCGAGACCATCTTTTTAACCGCGCTGCCCTTTTTACCCCGCGCCACAGCCGCCGAGCCGATGCGCAGGGCGTAAAGGCCAATAACAGGCGCAAAAATAAGCTCGCGTTTCATGATGAATTTGGCGCGGGGCAGGGCGTGCATCAGCATCATTACATCAAGGAAAGACATATGCTTGGCGCAGACCACGACCTCGCCCGATGGCACCTCGCCCCGGAATTCCACCCGCATATTGCACACCACTTTGAGATACCAAAACACCGTGCGGCAATAGGTTTTCATCGCCCAATAGGTGCCATCCACCGAC
>JAJRRX010000083.1 GCA_024279075.1 Alphaproteobacteria bacterium
GAATAATTTGCGCACCGATGGGCGGGGCGCTTTTAAGGGGACTACCATGTCAGACCTTCGTGAAGCCGCAATGACCTCCAAAGCCTGGCCTTTTGAGGAGGCCAAAAAGCTGGTGAAACGGTTTGCGAAAAAGCCGCCCGCCAGTGGATATGTGTTGTTTGAGACGGGCTACGGGCCAAGCGGGCTGCCCCATATCGGCACCTTTGGCGAGGTAGCTCGAACCACGATGATTAGGCGGGCCTTTGAGGCAATTTCGGACATTCCGACCAAGCTGATTTGCTTTTCGGATGACTTGGACGGGATGCGGAAGGTGCCCGGCAATGTGCCGAATCCGGCGGCTTTGGAAGAACATTTGCAGCGGCCACTTTCGGACGTGCCGGACCCGTTTGGGGAATATGACAGCTTTGCGGGGCATAATAATGCCATGCTGCGGCGGTTTTTGGATACGTTTGGGTTTCAGTATGATTTTATTTCGTCTGCTGAGTTTTATCGCTCGGGGCAGTTTGACGAGATTTTGCTGCGCTGTGTGGAGAAATATGACGAGATTATGGAGGTTATGCTGGCGTCGCTGCGCGAGGAGCGGCGGGCGACCTATTCGATATTTTTGCCGATCAGCGCCAAGACGGGGCGGGTGCTTTATGTGCCGATGAAATCGGTGAATGCAACCGAGGGGACCATTACCTTTGACGATGAAGACGGCGAAGTGGTGACGATGAGCGTGACCGGTGGGCAGGTGAAGCTGCAATGGAAGCCGGACTTTGGCGCGCGCTGGGCGGCGCTTGGGGTGGACTTTGAAATGTATGGCAAGGACCATTCGACGAACACGCACATCTATGACAAAATCTGCCGCATTCTGGGCGCGCCCGCCCCTGCACATTTTGTCTACGAGATGTTTTTGGATGGCGAAGGACAGAAGATTTCCAAGTCCTCCGGTAACGGGATTTCGATTGATGATTGGTTGAAATATGCGAGTGCGGAAAGTCTTTCGTATTTTATGTATCAAAAGCCGAAAACCGCCAAGCGCTTGTTTTTTGACGTTATTCCAAAGGCTGTGGATGAGTATCATCAGCAGCTGCGGGCCTTTGACGGGCAAGACCTTAAGGCTCGGCTGAACAACCCTGTTTGGCATATTCACCGTGGGCAACCGCCGGTGAGTGATATGGTGGTGCCGTTTAGCATGCTGCTTAACCTTGCCTCGGCCTCCAGTGCCGAAAACAAAGCGCAAATGTGGGGGTTTATTAACAAATATGCTCCTGAAGCCAGCCCAGAAACCCACCCAGGGTTGGACGCAGCGGCCGCGCAAGCCGTGCGCTATTTCCATGATTTTGTGAAGCCCGAGAAGCAGTATAGAGCGGCGACCGAGCAAGAGCGGGCGGCACTGATAGAACTCGCGGATAAATTGCGTGACTGGGATGGCGAAGCCGAACTGCAAAGCCTTGTTTTTTCTGTCGGGAAGGCCCACGGGTTTGACCCGTTGCGCGACTGGTTCAAAGCGATTTACGAGGTGCTGCTTGGGGCCTCACAAGGCCCGCGTTTTGGAGGGTTCATCGCCCTTTACGGGGTGCCGGAAACAGTGGCTTTGATCGAAAAAGCCCTGAATGGCGAGCTGGCGAGCAGCTAAATAATCCAGTATTAACAGCCTGTTAGGGGGCGAGGTGTTGCGCCTTGCCCCCTTTTAGCGCGCGCATCGTTTACGGTTTCCATACAATTTGAGGTTAATTTTCACGCAGTCGCCGAACTGCGCGATCTACTTGAATTTTGGCTGACTATGCGCGCGGGGCGCAGGCCGAAGGGAACCGAAAAGGGGTTTTGGATGAATAAGGCAATTACCGATGGTCTAAATTTTATGCCACCTGCGTTTATTGACGGGCTGACAGATTGGTCGAGCCAAAATGGCACACCGGGGTCGGCCACCTATGACGGCGCGGCAAATGCCTCGCTTGTCGCGAGTGATCCGGATTTTGGCCCCTGCCTTGAGCTGCAGAAGACCACCTCGGTCCAAAAACTGCGTTATATGGGCGATACCCCCATGCTGCCGGGCTGCTATTTGCAGGTTAAAATCCGGTTTAAGGTCTTAAGCGGGCTTTTCCCTTCGGTTCGGGTGGCCGCATGGGCCGGCGCAGCGGGTGGCAGCCATGTGACAGGGCTTAACGAAACGGGGCCGGAGCTTTTGCCCGATACCTATGGCCGCATTTATGAAGTATCAGCGATTATTGGCACGGGTGAGCGCACGGGCGTTGATATGATCTGGGGCACCACACCGGTTTTTGGCCATTTCGGCCTTGATATGA
>JAJRRX010000084.1 GCA_024279075.1 Alphaproteobacteria bacterium
ATTTCCAGCTGATAGCCCCTGAAAGTGTAGGCAAGCTTACCGCCCGCAGCACCGGCGCGCTGGTGCAGCTTGCGGGCGGAGATCAGGTATCGGCCAAGCTGGTGGTCGCCGCCGATGGCCGCAATTCGCCGCTGCGCGAGCAGCTTGGCATTGGTATTAAAACATGGCGCTATGGCCAAAAAGCGCTGGTTTTCAACACTATACACACGACACCACACCAGAATATTTCCACCGAAATCCACCGCTCCGGCGGCCCGTTCACGCTGGTGCCGCTGGAGGACCCCTTTAGGTCTGCCGTTGTTTGGATGGAGCGCGGGCCACGCGCTGCGGAGCTTTTCGCGATGGATGATGCGGGTTTCAATGCCGCCCTCACTGAGCGCGCTTGTGGCACCCTCGGCGCCATCGAAATTACCGGAAAACGCGCGCTTTGGCCCATCATCGCACAGCGCGCCGAGCGCCTGAACGGCCCGCGCACAGCGCTGCTGGCCGAAGCCGCACATGTGATTCCCCCCATCGGGGCGCAGGGCCTTAATATGAGCCTCGCCGACCTCAAACACCTTAAATCCCTTGTGATAGACGCCCGCAATCAAGGCCAAGATATCGGCGCATCCGCGCTTTTGCGGACATACCACCGCGCCCGCTGGCCCGATATGGCGGCGCGCATTAAGGGCGTGGACCTTCTCAACCGTGCCTCGATGGCGGGCAGCCCGATTCTAAAAGATTTACGCCGCACGGGCCTGAAAACCCTGCACAGCATCAAGCCGCTGCGCAATGAGTTGATGAAACGTGGCCTCGGGGCCAAGTAGCTAAACCGCTTCGATTTTTCCGCCGGATAGCCGCACCACGCGGTCCATTCGCGCCGCCAGATCGTGGTTATGGGTGGCAATCAGCGCCGAAAGTCCGGTTTCCCGCACCAGTTCCATCAGCACGCTAAACACGGTTTCCGAGGTTTCAGGATCAAGGTTGCCTGTCGGCTCATCGGCCAGTAAAAGCGAAGGCCCGTTGGCCATAGCGCGGCAAAAGGCGACCCGCTGCTGCTCGCCGCCAGAAAGCTCGGCGGGGCGGTGGTCATAGCGTTTTTGCAGGCCGACACGGTCGAGCAACATTCGCGTCCGCGCCACGGCATCGGCTTTGCTCACCCCGTTGGCTTGCTGCGGCAGGGCAATGTTTTCCTCAGCGCTAAACTCAGGTAATAGGTGGTGAAACTGGTAGATAAAGCCGATCTGCTCACGCCTAAGGCGCGTGCGTTCTTTGTCTTTTGCTTTTTCCGCCGCCTGCCCTGCGATCATCACTTGCCCCGAAGTCGGGTTATCCAACAAGCCAGCGATTTGCAGAAGCGTTGATTTCCCTGCCCCAGACGGCGCGATAAGACCAACAACCTCACCCGCTTTCAGGGTTAGGTCGGCCCCACTCAATACGTTGATCTCGTTGGGTTTTCCTTCGAAGTAGGTTTTCGTCAGGCCCTTAAGCTCCAGCACATTACTCATAGCGCAGTGCCTCCACCGGTGAAAGCTTGGCCGCGTTGCGCGCCGGAATAATGGTGATGGTCAGGCTTAGGCCAAGCGAGATCACCACCGTGGCCAGCACATCTTCCCAGCGCAACCGTGCCGGAATTTCGGTGAGGTATTTGATCTCGGGGTTCCAAAGCTGGTTGCCCGTGGCCCACTCCAAAAAATGCTGCAAATCGGCGATGAAATAGGCAAAAGAGGTGCCAAGCGCCAGCCCCATGAGGGTGCCGATAATACCGATCAGCGAGCCGCAGATGAAGAAAATACGCATAATACTACCTTGGGTCAGCCCCATGGTGCGCAGAATGCCAATATCGCGCCCTTTGTTTTTGACCAGCATCACAAGGCCGGAGATGATGTTCATGGCGGCAATCAGCACGACCAGAGAGAGAATGATAAACATGACACGCCGCTCGGTATCGAGTGCGCTTAGAAACGCGCCATTGGCGTCCCGCCATGTCCATATTATTTGGCCTGCAGTTGCTGACTGGATCGCGTCACGCAGTTCATCCACCGCCTGCGGTGCCTCGACAAATACTTCAAGTTCATCCGCTAACCCTTCGCGATTAAAGAAACTTTGTGCCTCACTGAAAGGCATGTAAATTCGCGTTCGGTCGATATCCGAGCGCCCGACTTTGAAGATATACATCACCTGATAGTCATTGATGCGCGGCGTGGTGCCAAAGGGCGTTACCGCGCCATCTGGCGAAATCAGTTGGATAAAATCCCCCACCCTCAAGTTGAGCGCCCGTGCTATGCCAGCACCGATCGCCACCCCGTCCTCATATTGCTCGATATCGCCGCGAAAGCTTTCGGGGTTGGCAATAAGCGGCAGGTCTTTAATATCCGCCAGCGTTTCGCCATAAATCTGCACACCTGAATTTTGCCCATTGGCCGAGGCCATCACTTGCGCTTTAATAATAGGCGCGGCGCGGGTCACGCCCGGCACACTAGCCACCGCCGCCGCCATTTCATCATAGTTTTCAATGCTGCGGCTGCGGTTATTCGCCAAATCATAATCCGCCGAATAGACCGTAATATGGGCGTTTACCCCCAAAATCCGGTCGGTGAATTCTTCGCGAAATCCGATCATCACCGCCTGCACCACAATCAGTGCCGCCACGCCGAGCATAACGCCAATCAGCGCATACCACGCGATTACCGAAATGCCGCCCTCCTTGCGCCGCGCCCGCAGATAGCGCCACGCAATCGTCCACTCAAACTTTGAAAAAGGGCGTGTATCCAAGGGCTTACACCGCGCCTAGCACTTGCGTGCAGCGGTCCAGCGCGGCCTCGGGCGACATCTCTTCGCTCTCGCCCGTGCGCCGGTTAGTCAGTTCCACCACACCATTTTTCAGCCCGCGCGGGCCAACGGTAATCCGCCATGGGCAGCCGATCAGGTCCATGGTGGCAAATTTCGCCCCTGCCCGCTCGTCGCGGTCATCATAAAGCGGCTCAAGGCCACAAAGCTGCAGCCCCTTGTAGAGCATTTCGCAGACAGGGTCCGTGGCCTCGCCGCCTTGCTTGAGGTTCACAATGCCGACCTTGAACGGCGCCACGCTATCGGGCCAGATGATGCCCTTATCGTCGTGATTGGCCTCGATCAGCGCTCCGATCAACCGCGAAACGCCAATGCCATGGCTGCCCATATGCACAGGCACCTCTTTGCCGTCAGGGCTGCTGACCTTGGCGTTCATGCTTTCGGAATACTTGGTGCCGAAATAGAAAATTTGGCCAACCTCAATGCCCCGAGCCGTGCGCTGCCGCTCGGCTGGCACATCCGCAAACAGAGCCGCGTCATGGGTCTCGTCTGTGCGGGCATAGGGCGTGGTGAACTCGTCAAAAATGCCTTGGCATTGCTCGACGCTATCGTAATCCACCGCGCGGTCGCCCAGCGATAGGTCCGTCACCGCACTATCATAAAACACCTCGCTCTCGCCGGTATCGGCCAGCACGAGGAACTCGTGGCTGTGCTCGCCCCCAATCGGCCCCGTGTCGGCCCGCATCGGTAGCGCCTTCAGCCCCATGCGCTCATAGGTGCGCAAATAGCTCACCAAATGGCGGTTATAGGCATGCAGCGCCCCCGCCTCGTCCACGTCAAAATTATAGCCGTCCTTCATAAAAAACTCACGCCCACGCATCACGCCAAACCGAGGCCGCCGCTCATCGCGGAACTTCCACTGGATGTGGTAAAGCGTCAGCGGTAACTCTTTGTAAGAATTCACAGAATTGCGGAAAATGTCGGTGATCAGCTCTTCATTGGTTGGCCCGTAAAGCAGGTCGCGCCCGTGGCGGTCCTTAATGCGCAGCATCTCCTCGCCGTAATCATCATAGCGGCCAGACTCGCGCCACAGGTCAGCTGTTTGCAGGGTTGGCATCAACATCGGAATATGCCCCGCGCGCTGCTGCTCTTCATGCACGATATTTTCCAGCGTGCGTAGCACCTTAAAGCCAAGTGGCAGCCAGCTATAAATGCCCGCCGCGCTTTGGCGGATCATCCCTGCCCGCAGCATAAGGCGGTGGCTGGCAATGGCGGCCTCGGCGGGGTTGTCTTTAAGGACAGGCAAAAAATAGCGGG
>JAJRRX010000085.1 GCA_024279075.1 Alphaproteobacteria bacterium
CGAATTTCTCGTGGTTTCCCCGACCCTTAGCATCGGCCTCGCCTTTGGAGCGGGCGAGCGTCAAGCGACGGAATGGCAAATATCCACCGGCCTCACCCAGCAATTCCCCAATGCCGATTTTCGCAAAGCCCGCGCCAGTAATACCGGCTCGCCTTTGATGATTGATACCAAAATCGATCTCTTTCTGTCTGAAAACCTCTATCTTTCCGGCCAAGCTTACACGGCGCTGGCGGGCGGGGCAGGGGGCTACCAAATCGGGCTGATCGGGCTTGGTTACCGCCAAAAGCTCGCGCCACGCTGGGCGATTTCAGGCGAGGCGTTTGTGGGGGCTGGTGGCGGCGCGGGCGTAGATACCCGTGGTGGGCTGCTACTGGCTTATGGGGTTGATCTAGATTATGCGCTAACCGAGCGCATGTTTCTCACTCTTGGCGCGGGGCAGGTGATGGCGCTACAAGGCGGCGGCATGGCTCCGCTCACCGCAAATGTCGGCCTCAAGTTCCCGTTCACCACGCTGCACTAAAGGTGCGGTTTACACTTTAAAATGCTTGCTCAGTTTCAGCCCTTGCCCTTGATAATTTGAGCCGAGATCCGCGCCATAAAGCACCCGTGGCACCGCCTGCATGCGCTCATACACCAAGCGGCCAACGATCTGCCCGTGCTCTAGCACAAAAGGTGCCTCGTGGCAGCGCACCTCCAGCACCCCGCGCGAGCCTTTACCACCCGCATTTTCATTGCCAAAACCGGGGTCAAAGAAGCCGGCGTAATGCACCCGGAATTCACCAACCATGGCTAGATACGGTGCCATTTCCGCTGCGCAATCCGGCGGAATATGCACCGCCTCATTGCTCACCAGAATGTAAAACGCGCCGGGGTCGAGAATAATGCGGCCATTGGGGGCTGTCACTGGCTCCCAAAACTCTTCCACCGGATAATGCGCGAGCTTATCAAGGTCGATCAGCCCCGTATGGGGCTTGGCGCGGTAGCCCACGATGCCGTTTTCGCGCGGCGTTAGATCAACCGAAAACCCAAGACCGTCTGAAATATGGGCATCTTGGTCGACCAACCCTTGGCTCGCGTCCAAGCTGCGCAGCTCATCATCTGAAAGCACCACTTGCCCATTGCGAAAGCGGATCTGGTTAAGCCGCATGCCCGGGCGAGCGAGCACGGAAAACGAGCGCGGCGAGATTTCGGCGTAAAGCTGGCCGTGATAGCCCGCCTCTATCCGGTCAAACTCGGTGGCATTTTCGGTGATCAGGCGGGTGAATAGATCCAGCCGTCCGGTGGAGCTTTTGGCATTGGCGACCGCATTGATATGCGCGGGCAGCGCCAGCGATTCCATCAGTGGCACAAGGTAAACGCAGCCTTTTTCCAATACCGCGCCGCCGCGCAGATCAATCTCGTGCGTTGAAAAATCCTTGATCCGCGCGGCTATGCCCGCACGGCTTGGCAGAAAAGACGCCCGCACCCGCCACGCCTTATTACCAAGGCGCAAATCAAGGCTAGCGGGCTGAATTTGGGCCTCGGGAATGGGCGAAGTGGCGGAAATCTCCCCCTCTGCGATCATCTTTTCAATGGCCTGAAACGGCAGCACACCAGCGGTCATTTTTTACATCCCCTAAACATCAAAAGCGCCAGTTTGCACTGACGCTTTGA
>JAJRRX010000086.1 GCA_024279075.1 Alphaproteobacteria bacterium
TATAAGCCGCCGCCAGATACCGCGCCCGTGCCGCCAGCGGGGCCTGAACCTCTAGCCGCCCCGCCGCCTGCATCGCGGCCCACAGCTTTGGCGGCACCACCAAACGGCCAATTTTGGAGCTTTCCGCCTCAATCACCACCGGCCGCGCTGGGTCTAGCCCCGCAATTATTTGCGCCAATTCACTCTCAAATGCCTTTTGCGAAGGCTGCCCACCAGCCCGCGCCCCAAAAAGCGAGCCGCGATGGTTGGCCAGCCCCTCAAGGTCTATCACCTGCACGCCGCGCGTGGCTAGCGCGGCTAAAATATCGGTTTTTGCTGTGCCGGTATTACCATCGAGCAGCACCACATTGGGGGGAAAATCCGTATCATATAGGGCTTGTTTTACCAGCTTTCGGTAGGCCTTATAGCCGCCTTCCACCACCTCGGCCCGCCAACCAACTTGCCGCAAAATGGTCGTAAACGAGCCAGACCTCTGCCCGCCGCGCCAGCAATAAACCAGCGGTTTCCAGCCGCCCTCTTTGCTCATCAGCGGCCCTTCCAAATGCTTTGCCGCATTGCGCGCCACCAAAGCCGCGCCGATTTTGCGGGCTTTAAAAGGGCTGTCTTGCACGTAAATCGTGCCAACGGTTGCTCGCTCTTTATCGCTCAACACCGGCAGATTAATCGCGCCCGGCATGTGGTCCTCCGCAAATTCCGAGGGCGAGCGCACATCAATTACCGTATCAAACGGCAGGGAAGGCAGGTCCAAAATCGAAGGCAGAGTGTATCGCATTTTTCCGGTTTTACCGGATGTTAACGCAGAACAACAGGGCCTATTCCAGCAGATATGCGCCCATGAGGTGCTCGACAACCGCGCGCGTGGCCTCTGGCCCATCCGCCCCGCTTTCTCGTGCAGCTTTATAAACCGCACGCTGCCGATCCGCCGAGCTCCCGTTTTGGGCAATCCCGCGCAAGCTTTCCAGCTCGGCTAGGCATCCAAGCTCCTTGGCCTCATCCCGGACCAGCGCAATCAGCTCTTCTGTAAGGCCCGCAAACGGCACCATTTTACCGCGCCCAAGATCGATCAACTTGCCATTTACCCCGTGGCGCTGCGCCTGCCAGCGGTTTTCCAGTGTTAGCGTATTCGGGTAGCGCCGCCATTTTTGGTTCTTTTGCTTGAGGCGGTGGAAGTAGAGTAGCAAGCTTTGGTAAGCCGCCGCAATCGCCGCCGCCTCCGCCACGGTGCCGCAAATATCGGTGATGCGCTGCTCAAGGGTCGGAAACTTGTCCGAGGGCCGAATATCCCACCAAATTCGCGTGGCATCTTCAATGCAACCGGCCTTGACCAAGGCCCCGACAAGCCGTTGATATTCGCCATAGCTCTCAACAGGGTCGGGCAGGCCCGTGCGCGGCAAAGCGTCAAAAACCGTGAGCCTGTAAGAGCTTAACCCGGTATCATCCCCCTCCCAAAACGGAGAGGACGTGCTAAAGGCCAGCAGGTGCGGCAGAAAGTAAGACACCTGCCCCATCAGGTCAATCCGCTCATCCTCGTCCTCAATGCCCACGTGAATATGCATACCGCAAATCAGCATCCGGCGCACCACTTGGCCAAGGTTATCACTCAGCGCATCGTAGCGCTCTTTGCGCGTATGCCGCTGGCTGCGCCACTTTGCGAAGGGGTGGGTAGAGGCGGCGATGGGGGCATAGCCGAAGCGCTTGGCACAGCTGGCCACGCCTTGGCGCAGGGACAAAAGCTCGGTGGCAGCATCGGCCACCTTGGCATGGGGCTTGGTGCCAACCTCGACTTGGCATTGCAGGAATTCGCCAGTGACCTGCGCGCCGAGGGCCTCACCGCAGGCATCCAGAAACGCCGGTTCCGGTGTTTTGACCAAATCGAGGCTTTCCTGATCGACAATCAGGTATTCTTCCTCGATGCCGAGGGTCAGGCTGGGGCGCATGGCTGGCTCCTTTTCTGTCAGTTTCCGCCGGAAAATCACGTTCTGTCAATAGTTTTGGTTGAATCTCTGCGCGCGGGGGGCCACCTTAGGCCAAAGCAACACGCATGAGGCCGCTATGTCCCTTAAGATCGCCTTCCAAATGGACCCGATTGAAAACGTCAATATTGATGGTGATTCCAGCTTCCGGCTGGCGCTGGAGGCGCAGGCGCGGGGGCACGAGCTGTTTTACTACACGCCTGACCAACTGGCTTTTGAAAGCGGGGTGGTGACGGCGCGGGGCTGGCCACTGGAAGTGCGGATGGATGCGGATGATTTTTATACGCTGGGTGAAAAGCAAAAGGTGAATTTGGCGGATTTTGATGTGGTTTGGCTGCGGCAAGACCCGCCTTTTGATATGGGCTATATTACCAGCACCCACCTGCTGGATATGATCCACCCCGATACCCTAGTGGTGAATGACCCCTTCTGGGTGCGCAACTATCCCGAGAAACTGCTGGTGCTTGGCTTTGAGGGCCTGACGCCGCCAACGACGATTGCGCGGGATCTGGAAACCATTAAGGCATTTAAGGAAGAGCACAAAGATATCATCTTGAAGCCGCTTTATGGCAATGGTGGCGCCGGGGTTTTTCGGCTCGGGCCGGATGATAAAAACCTCACCTCCCTGCATGAGCTTTTTACAAGCATTAACAACGAACCCCTGATTGCGCAAAAGTTCCTGCCCGATGTTTCCAATGGTGACAAGCGGATTATCCTTGTGGATGGTGAGCCTGTTGGCGCGATTAACCGCGTGCCCGCCAAAGGGGAAACGCGCTCCAATATGCATGTTGGGGGGCGGCCTGAAAAGGTAGGGATGACAAAACGTGACCTTGAAATATGTGCAGAAATCGGACCATTATTGAAGGAAAAAGGCCAGATATTTGTCGGAATCGATGTAATTGGCGATTATTTGACGGAAATCAACGTGACCTCACCCACAGGCATCCAAGAGCTTGAAAGGTTTGATGGAACCAATGTGGCAGCCCTGATTTGGGATGCGATAGAGGCGAAAATCAGCTAATGTCTATCCGCCTCTCCCTTACCAACTTTTTGCTACGCAATATCGAGCGCCGCGCGCTGGCCCATATTAAAGAGCCTGCCAAAATCCGACGCCGGATGGAGCTGCAAACCAAGTTATTCTTCCGGCCCAAGCGCGGCACGCCGATCACCCGAGAGGCCCTCGCCCATGGGCAAAACAGCGTTTCGGCGCTCAAAATAGGCAATGGCGATCAGGGCATTCTTCTCTACCTACACGGTGGTGCGTACATTTTTGGCTCTGCCAATACCCACCGCCGACTAGCCGCCAAAATTGCTGCTGACAATAATCTCACCGCCTATTCAGTTGATTATCGCCTCGCGCCCGAGCATCCGTTTCCGGCGGCGATTGATGATTGCCTGACCGCTTATCAAGCCCTGATCGGGCGTGGCCATACAGATATCACCATTGCCGGAGATAGCGCTGGCGGCGGCCTTGCGCTCGCCCTGCTGCATACAATTCTTGATAAAAATCTGCCAATACCCCGCGCTGTGGTCGCCTTTAGCCCGCTGACTGACCAAACTTTGCAGAGCCAATCTGTAAGGGATAACGCCAAATCCGAGGCCATGCTTCCGGCGGAACGTATGGAAGAGGTCCGCGATATGTATCTCACGGACGACTTCAAAACCCCCCTCGCCTCGCCGCTTTTTGGCAATTTTCAAAATGCACCACCTGTGTTCCTCAGCGTTGGCACGGCAGAGATTTTGCGAGATGATACGCTGGCCATGGCCACCAAGCTACGCGCGCAAAATGTGCCTGTAACCGTAGAAATCCTTGAAAACGCGCCACATGTTTGGCCGTTTTTTCACGGCCTTCTGCCCGAAGCCGATGCGACGCTGGACAAGCTAAAGACCTTCCTCAGCCATCCCAACCCTTAGGCCGCAAAACCACCGATTGCATCTGCTCGATTTCGCCGTAGCCAAGGCGCTTATAAATCCGCTCGGCTGGCTCGCCTCGATCCGCCAATATCACCATTCGGTTGCCCGGCCTTGCTGCTTGCTCGGCACAAGAAACATAATGCACAAGTGCTGCGCATATCCCTTGCCGCCTGTGGTCTGGGTGGGTGCTAACCTCCTGAAACCGCGAGATATCATTTAGGTGAAAAATCCCCATATCCGCCACCAGTTCCGACCCTTTAAAGGCCCCGTACCATTGGCCATGCCCCGCCGCAATTAACGCCCTAAAACCCGCTAACCGTTTGGTCTTAAACAACTTATATACCTCTATGGCAAAACCTTCTGGCCGAGTGAGCACCTGATGCGCCAACACCTTATCCCAATCATCCGCGCCCATAATTTCCCTAAATTTCACCCCTTCGGGCACGGCGGGCGAGGCTTTGCTTGCCGCCGCACACAGCACGGATGTCTGGTCAAACTACCAGTCCAACCGCTCAAATTCAAACCGCATGGCGCGGGTATCCCGCCCATCATCCGTCCACTGCAAACACATGTGCTTCACCTCAAGCGCGTCCGCAAACAGGGCCTTAAATCGTGTGATCCAACCCTCAATTTCCGCCGCATCTGGCGGCGTTGAAAGCAGCAAATAATTGCCGAACCAAAAGTCATAATTCGCTGGCGTGCGCACCTCGATGCAATCACCCCTGTCTTGCACACTGCCACTATAGCGCTGAAAAAGCGTCTCGCTCAAAAAGCCAACTGATGTAATATCCATCTGCGCCTTCTATCAAAACGCCAGCCGATAGCCAATAGCCTCGGCAATGGCGGCTTTGCTGATCTCCTCCTCGCCGCGCAGATCAGCGATCGTGCGCCCAACCCGCTGAATGCGATGAAAGGCGCGTGCGGAGAGGCGGAATTTATCAACCGCCGCCAACAGCATGTCAGAGGCCTCGGGCTGTAATTGGCAGGCTTGCTCCAGCACATCTCCCTCAATCGCTACATTGGTGCTAATGCCCTCCAGCCCTTCATATCGCGCGGTTTGAATGTCGCGCGCTGCTTTTACCCGCGCTGCCACCACCGCACTGGTTTCGCCCGTGGGCGCATTTGAGAGGTCGGCCACGGCCACCGCAGGCACTTCGATCCTCAGGTCGAACCGGTCGAGTAATGGCCCTGAAATACGGCCCAAATAGTCTTCACCACACTGGGGGGCGCGGCCGCACGCGCGCTCAACATCACCCATATACCCGCATTTACAAGGGTTTGCGGCCGCCAAAAGCATAAAGCGCGCGGGGTAGCGCACATGGGCATTGGCGCGGCTTACTACCACATCTCCGGTTTCTATCGGTTGTCGCAACGTCTCCAACACCGTGCGGGGAAACTCGGGGAACTCATCCATAAACAGCACACCATTATGCGCCAAAGTAATCTCGCCGGGCTGCGCACCACGGCCCCCGCCAACTATAGCAGCCATACTGGCGGTGTGGTGAGGGTTGCGAAAAGGGCGTTGGCGCGAAATGCCACCTTCCTCCAGCACCCCTGCAAGCGAATGGATCATCGAAGTTTCCAGCGCCTCACTTGGCGAAAGCGGTGGCAAAAGCCCCGGCATCCGCGCCGCCATCATGGATTTGCCAGAGCCCGGCGGGCCGACCATAAGTAGGTGGTGGCCGCCCGCCGCCGCCACTTCCAGCGCCCGTTTGGCCTTTTCCTGCCCGCGGACATCGCGCAGGTCTCGGTGGTCATCCAACCCTTGCACCTCGCCCGGTGTGGCTTCCGCAAGCACGGTGCGGCCAGAGAAATGATTGACCAATTCCAACAGGTTACGCGGGGCCAGCACCCGTGCGGCCTCCACCCATGCCGCCTCTGGGCCGCAAGCAGCAGGGCAAATCAGCCCGCAATCATCCTCTGCCGCTGCCAGCGCGGCGGGCAACGCACCGGTTACCGCAACCAGCGAACCATCAAGCGAAAGCTCGCCAAGGCTATATTGCCCCTCAAGTTGCTCGCGGGGCAAGACATCCATCGCCGCCATCAATGTCAGCGCGATCGGCAAATCAAAATGCGAGCCGGTTTTGAGCAGATCAGCCGGAGAAAGGTTAATGGTAATGCGCTTTGCAGGTAGCGCGAGGCCAAGCGCCGTAATCGCGGCTCGCACCCGTTCCTTCGCTTCTGAGACCGCCTTATCCGGCAGGCCCACAAGGTTAAAAGCGGGAATACCCGAGGCCAGCGCCACTTGCACCTCGATCTTTTTGGCCTCCACCCCGTGAAAGGCGACCGTATAACTGCGGGCGATAACCCCTACACTTGCATCCATCCGTTAACCATTTACCCGATAGGTTTAAATAGTGTTAACGCAAGCGATTTCAGGCGATA
>JAJRRX010000087.1 GCA_024279075.1 Alphaproteobacteria bacterium
CCACGGCGTTGATAATGCGATTGTCGAGCATGGGGCGCTTATTGAGGGCGCGCCAAAGCATGGCCCTTATGATGTGATCATCATTGAGGGCGGCGTGGGCGAGGTGCCCCAAGCGCTTATTGATCAGCTAAAAACCGGTGGGCGCATGGCCGCAATCATCATGGATGGTGCCCTTGGCCGCTGCATGCTTGGCCTTAAATCCGAGAGCGGGATGGATTGGCGCTGGTCATTTGATGCCAGTGCGCCCGTATTGCCGGGATTCGAAAAACGGACGATCTTTGCGTTTTAACCAATCGCCCCTTGCGCACAAGTTATTATAGACTAGCTTAATCCGGTGGTTAGAATCGGAGAATCGGTATGAAGTTAGGCTGGCAGCGCACCCTTGGTGCTTTCGCAATTATTTTAAGTGGCCTGCCTGTGAGCGCCGACACCTTAACGGACGCTATGCGCTTGGCCTATGAAACCAACCCGACGCTGATACTGAACCGCGCAGCCTTGCGGGCCACAGATGAATCGGTGGCGCTTGCGCGCTCAGGCCGCCGGCCCAGCATCACCCTGCAAGCCAGTGCCAATTCAGCCAATAACAATACAAATTTTGCGGGTATCGCCACTGAAACCTACTCGGCATCGCTGAATGCCAGCCTCAACCTTTTTGATGGCGGCCGCTCGCGTGATGCGGTGGAGGCGGCTAAAACTTCGGTATTAGCCGTGCGGGCCAGCCTGCGTAACATCGAGCAATCCGTGATGCTGAGTGCGGCGCAGGCCTTTTTAACCGTGCGTCGTGATCAGCAGATCGTTAGCTTGGCACGCAATAATGTTGACGTGCTCAAACAACAGCTGCAAGCCGCTGAAGACCGTTTGGCCGTGGGTGCCGCCACGCGCACCGATGTGGCGCAAACCCGCGCGCGCCTTGCTGCCGCGCAGGCTGTGCTGGCCGCCAACCGAGGCGCGCTGGCGATCAGTGCTGAAAGCTATATTGCTGTGGTTGGCACCGCGCCGGTTAACTTGGCCTACCCCCCGCGCCTGCCCGAGCTGCCCGGCTCATTGGCTTCAGCCGAGGAAATTGCCCTGCGCACCCATCCGCTAATGGAAGCGGCGCACCTGAATGAAAAAGTAGCGGCGATAGATCTGCGCCGTGCTCGCAATGCCCGCCTGCCTTCGCTCTCGGCCAATGCCAATATCGGCTATAGCGAAACCTTTAGAAGTGGTGTGCGCCTGCGCGATGGTGGCTCCTCTTCTGCTGGCCTCACACTAACTCAGCCCATCTATACCGGCGGCGCGCTTTCTGCCTCTATTCGCCAAGCCGGGGCGCAGCTGGAGCGCCGAATGGGCGAAACCGCAAACACCCGCGCACAGATGCGCCAACAGGTTTCGGTGGCGTGGTATCAGCTGCAAATCGCCCGCGCTTCGATTGCCGCTACGCGCTTACAAATTGAGGCCTCGCAATACGCTTTTGAGGGCATTACAGAGGAGGCCAACCTTGGGGCGCGCACGATTTTGGACACGCTCAATGCCAAGCAGGAGGTTTTATCTGCGCAAAACAGCCTGATTTCTGCCATGCATGACGAGCGTATCGCCGCTTATAGCCTGCTTTCGGCCATGGGGCTGCTCACGCCGGATAATCTTGACCTTGGCATTGAGCTTTATGACCCATCAGAGAACTTTAATCGTGTGCAAAATGCGCCGATCCGCACGTTTGAGGCGGGTAAAATCCTCGATAATATCGCCGATCGCTGGCAGTAAAGCATTAACGCGGCGTAACGTCGCGATTTGAGTTGAACTTTTCGTGAAAGCCTGTAGCCTTTGTGCATCCATTTTGAGGGGGCGTTTAAGCCTCCCTTGGACATTAATGATCCATGTGATCCAACAGAGGAGAAACTCATGAAAAAGTTTACAACAACACTCGCGGCCAGCCTGCTTGGCGCCACCATGCTTACGGGCGCGGCTTATGCAGCCACTGTAGCCGCTGGCGACACCCTCGCCGCTGACCAAACCTTCACTTACCGCGTGCTTGACGAGCACAGCTCGGTTGACCCCCAAATCGTGGAAGACGTATCCGGCTCTGACATCGTGCGTGACCTGTTTGAAGGCCTGATGAACCAAGACGCAGACGGCAACCTCGTGCCGGGTGTAGCCACGGGCTATACCACCAACGACGAGAAAAACGTTTACACCTTCACCCTGCGTGAAGATGCTAAATGGTCCAATGGCGACCCTGTGACCGCTGGCGATTTCGTATACGCGTGGCGCCGCTTGGTAGACCCTGCCACCGCTTCGCCATACTCATGGTTTGGTGAGCTGATGTCCATTGAAGGCGTTGGCCCGATTTTGGCTGGTGAAGCTGACATTGATACCCTCGGCATTACTGCGATTGATGATCTTACACTGGAAGTGCGCCTCACCGCATCCCTGCCTTACTTCCCGCTGATGACCACGCATTCCTCAACCTTCCCAACCCCGCAAGCGGTTGTTGAAGAGTTTGGTGATGACTGGACAAAGCCTGAAAACATCGTTTCCAACGGTGCTTATGTGCTGACAGAGCATGTGCCAAACGAGCGCTCGGTGCGTGAGCGCAATCCAATGTATTGGAACAATAGCGAAACCGTGCTTGAAAAAGTTGTGGCGCTGGTGATCAATGATGAAAACACCGCCTTCACCCGTTGGCAGGCAGGCGAGCTTGATCGCACCGAAGTGCCAACTGGCCAGTATCCACGCCTTTCGGCTGAATACCCGAATGAGGCTATGAGCTTCCCGCGCCTGTGTAGCTATTACTACACCTTTAACTTGAGCGATAACGGCCCAGAAGCCTTCCAGGACGTGCGTGTGCGCCAAGCACTTTCTTACGCACTTGATCGCTCAATC
>JAJRRX010000088.1 GCA_024279075.1 Alphaproteobacteria bacterium
GGCGGCATAACTATCAGCTGATTCGTAAAGCAATAGCGTGATCAGATCATCATAGGTATTGCGTTTTCCGATCAGGTTTACGCCTTTGAGCGCCAACATATAATAGGCTTGTTCCTGGGTTGTGATGTAATTTAACGGATCAATCGCGAGATCAACCAATATCCCTGCTGTATCGCGCACCGAGCTTGGGCCCAATAATGGCAGCTCTATATAGGCCCCCTCAGGCACGCCCCATGCGCCTAATGTTTCGCCAAAATCGGTGGGTTGCTCAAATAGCCCCATATCGGCGGCGGGGTCGCCTATGCCAGCCATGCCGATGGTGCTATTAAGCAAAAACCGTGTGAGCGTAGTGGAGGCTGCATCACCATTGCCCTGCAAAATATGGTTAACAAAGGCGTTTGGCTCGCCAAGGTTGCGGGCAGCGTTATCAACCACGGTGCGGATTTCTTCTGGGACAACGGTGCCATAAACGCTTGCCACCGGCCCCACCACCAACGTATCGAGCGCGAGGTTAAATTCATGCACTGCACGGTTGGCCCCTTCAAACGGGTCATACACCTCGCCCTCGGCAAGGTTGGTTTGCCCAGAAGCACACGCGCCAAGGGTGGCCATAAGTAGGCCACTAATCACCCAGTTGAAAATTTTACGTTTTGCCATCATACCATTTATTCCGAAAAAAGAGCTTTAATCTGCGCTCCTATAATTGCTATTTAAGGTTTTATACCAGATTGTCGACTAGGGCGGAAAGGGTAAATTTCCGAACCGCGCAGAAAAGCGCGCAAACACGAAGGGCAGTAAATGGACCAAAGCCGGCTTATGAAACGCGGAAACCACGAGATTTCTGCGGTGATAAAACGTTGGAACTGGTCGATTTTTTCGATCGGGATTTTTAGCGTTTTTGCTAACCTTCTTATGCTGACCGGCCCGCTTTTTATGCTGCAAATATATGACCGTGTGCTCGGCTCGCGCTCCGAAGAAACCTTGGTGGCGCTGACGCTTTTGGTGGTGTTGCTTTACGGCATTATGGGCCTGCTTGATTTTGCCCGTGGCCGCATTGCTGCCCAAATCGGAGCGGGGGTGCAAGATGCGCTGGATGAGCGGGTGTTTGCTGCCACCCTGCGCCGTGCGGTATCTGCCGAGGCCCGCGCCAAGCCCGATTCGGGGTTGCAAGACCTTGAATCAATGCAGCGCTTATTGGCCTCGCCTGCGCTATTTGCAGTGTTTGATCTGCCGTGGACGCCGATTTTCCTGTTTGCGATATTTACCTTTCACTGGCAGTTGGGCTGGCTGGCGCTTGGCGGCGGGGTGCTGCTGATTTCGCTAACATTCCTCAACCAGTTCCTCACCCGCCGCCCGGTGATGGAAGCGGGGCGCGATGCCGCGCTGGCCCATTCGCTTTCCGAAAGTTTTCGCACGCAATCCGAGGCTGTGCACGGCTTGGGGATGCAAAAAGCCGCGCTGAGCCGTTGGGGCAAGGCCCGTGCAGCGGCGCTGGAAAGTGCAACCCGCGCCGCGCACCGCACCGGTTTTTTTACCACGCTTACCAAAACCCTGCGCTTGTTTTTGCAATCCGCCATGCTGGCGCTGGGGGCCTATCTGGTGCTGCAAAATGAAATGACAGCAGGCGCGATGATCGCTGGCTCCATCCTGATGGGCCGCGCCTTGGCCCCTGTCGAGCAGGCGATCGCGCAATGGTCTTTGGTGCAGCGCGCACGGCAGGGGCGCAAATCCCTTTCTCTCATGTTGGGTGCTATGCCAGAGCCACCTGTGCACACCGATCTGCCGCGCCCCAAGGCTTATTTGGAGCTTTCCAAGGTTACGGTGGTGCCGCCGGGTGAAAATGTCGCCACCTTACGCATGGTGTCCTTTCGGGTCGAGCCGGGCCAAGCGCTGGCGGTGATCGGCGAAAGTGCTTCGGGCAAATCGACCTTGGCGCGGGTGTTGACAGGTATTTGGCCGGTGGTCTCTGGCAAGGTTCGGCTCGATGGCGCGGCGCTGGAGCAGTATAACGCGGAAGATCTGGGCCGTTATATCGGCTACCTGCCGCAAGATGTGGCGCTGTTTGATGGCACGATTTCAGAAAACATCGCGCGGCTCTCGGAAGCGCCGGAGTCTGACAAAGTGATCGCCGCTGCCAAGCTGGCCGATGCGCATGAGATGATCCTGAAATTGCCCGATGGTTATGATACCCGCATCAACGGGGGTGCGCGGCTGTCGGGCGGGCAAAAGCAGCGCATCGGGCTGGCAAGGGCGCTTTATAATGACCCTGTGCTGCTGGTGCTGGACGAGCCAAATTCCAACCTTGCCGCCCATGGCGGCATGGCGCTGGATAAGGCGATTGAAAGCTTTAAAGCCAAAGGCGGCGTGGTGGTGATTATGGCGCACCGGCCCTCGGGTATTGCGGCGTGTGATCTGGCCTTGGTGCTCTCGGA
>JAJRRX010000089.1 GCA_024279075.1 Alphaproteobacteria bacterium
CCCCCGGCTTGGCCCGCGCCTTTAGGCCCGCATGGGAAATCGAAACCAGTTCCTTGGCAATATCCAGCACTTCAATGCCGTTAATCCGCGCTTGCAGCCCGTCTTTTGCCACGTCGAGACGCAACTGATCGCGCTGATCTGCGGTCCAATCTTTGGCCACATCCCAAGCGGCATCCAGCGAGGATTGATCATAAAGCAGACCAACCCAAAAGGCGGGCAGCGCACAAATTTTGCGCCACGGGCCACCATCGGCCCCGCGCATTTCAAGGTATTGCTTGACGCGCGCTTCTGGGAAGGCCGTGGTCAGGTGGTCGGCCCAGTCGCTCAGTGTTGGCTTTTCGCCAGGAAGAGCTGCCAGCTCACCCTTAAGAAAATCGCGAAAGGACATGCCGAGCGCGTTAATATACTGCCCATCGCGGTAAACAAAATACATCGGCACATCGAGCGCGTATTGCACGTATGCCTCAAAACCAAAGCCGCTTTCAAACACAAAAGGCAGCATTCCCGTGCGGGCGCGGTCGGTATCTTGCCAGATACGCGCGCGCCAGCTTTGATAACCTGTGAGCTTGCCCTCAAAAAACGGCGAGTTGGCAAAAAGCGCGGTGGCAAAGGGCTGAAGCGCGAGCCCGACCCGCAGCTTTTGCGTCATGTCAGCCTCAGAAGCGAAATCCAGATTCACCTGAATGCAGGTGGTGCGATACATCATCTGCGTTCCGTGCGTGCCGACGCTTTTCATGTGCGGAGTCATCAGCTTATAGCGCCCCTTGGGCATCATCGGCATCTGCTCTTCGGTCCACTCCGGCGCGGCCCCCATACCAAAAAACCGCATACCAAGCGCGTCTGAAATGTCCTTCACCTCGCGCAGATGCACGTTTACCTCGTCACAAGTTTGGTGGATGCTCTCTAGTGGCGCACCGGAAAGCTCTAGCTGCCCGCCCGGCTCAAGTGATACATTTGCGCCGTCTTTCTCAAGGCCGATCAGGATGCCCGCCTCCAGCACTGGCTGCCAGTTATACTTGTCCCGCAAGCCCTCTAGCAGCGCCTTGATCGAGCGCTCACCCTCGTAAGGAATTGGCTTCAGCGTATCTTTGCAATAGCCAAACTTTTCGTGCTCGGTGCCAATGCGCCAGTCTTCCTTGGGCTTACAACCCGCCGCCATAAACTCGGCCATTTGGTCATGGTGCTCAATCGGCCCGCCGCCGCTTTGTGGAATGGACATTCGCTTCCCCTTATTCTGATTGTTTCACTCAGATTTAGGTGCGACAGCTTGTCCATGCAAGCCACAAATCGCATTAACCCCGCGGCCGGGCGAAGGGAATGTGCTCAGCCGCCGCTTACATCCACCATAAGGCGCATTTTCTGCACTCGTTTCTCCTACTCTACTAAACTAGTTTAGTAGAGTAGGAGAAAGTTATTAATACTTAACAATATCAGGTTGCTACAAGTTATTTATTAGGGATTTCCAGATGCAACTAGAGTGGTTCTGGAGGTTGGCTAAAAAGCAATTACCCAACACAAAGCGCTGCAAATTGATCACAAATTATTGTGAGCGCTGCCACACAATATGCATCACATTTCGGTCCGCCTTCAGCGCTTTATTAAGCCGCTCAAGGCTTAGCCCCGGCAAGGCAGAAAACGCGTGCAGCAGGCGGTCAGCCCCTTGGGCGGCAAAAGGGATGATCAGCGGGCGCTGCTCTGGGGCATACAGCACCCAGTTATAGCTGCCTGATTTGCTGGGCGAAATCACGATCTTACTCAGCCCTTCAAGGCTGACCTCTCCGCCCAGATGCGGCGAGAAGTAAACGATATTACGCTCGCGTACTTCCACAATCCCCGTTGCTTCGCCGCTACTGCGCAGCCTTAGGCGAATTAGGGCGAGGTAAAGGAGAGAGCCTGCGATGAGGCCGAGCACAACGCCCAACCCAAGGTAAAAGTAGCTCGGACGGGTAAAACCAAGCCACAGCCAATAGGCCGCCATTGGCAGGGCAAGCGCCAAAAACAGCGGCTCAAGCCAGCGCTTAACGCCCTTCACAGCATCTTCCCTAAACACACTCATTTATCGCCTCCAAAGAGCACAATCTGGTAGACTCCGATTTCCACAAAGCCCACCGCGCGGTAGGCTTTGCTGGCCACCTCAGACGCCGAGAACAGAATGGCATTTTCCACGCCCGCTGCAAATGCTTCGCCTAAATGCGCCGCTACAGCGCGGCGTGCAAGGCCTTGGCCGCGCCTACAAGGCGGTGTATACACGCCGCCAACCTGCACCGCATCGGGCAAGGCGGCGTTAAAATTGGTTTGCGCGACCACTTCGCCGTTAAGCAGTAAAAGCCGCTGCCGCCCATGGTTAATCGTGCGCTTAGCAGCGGCGAGTGTTTCTGTGCGGGCCTCCGCAGTGTCCGCGCCGCCCAGCACTTCAATATTGTAAGCATGGTTCCATTGCGCCAGCAAAGGCAGGTCATCTATAACTGAAGGGCGAAAGGTAAAACCCGCCATATCCTGCCGCTTGAGGTCACTTTTAGGTAGTAAAAACAGCGGCTCGGTTTCGTTCATCTGGGTGGCGGTATCCGCCATATCAAAGCCCGCCAAAATCGCAGCTACCATTTCAGGGGCACCCGTTGTGACAGTGAGCATAAAGCCCGTTGGTAAAGCCGCGCGCATATATGCCACCATTTGCGCCAAATCGCCTGAGGCTTGCAGCATCACCGCGCCGCCATTGCCGACCCCGCCAATGCCTGTAATTTTTCCCTCTTCGCGGATAAAGAAACGCATGCCGTAGGGGGCTTCTGTATTACCAATGCCAAAATCCTTCAGGTTGCCGCGCATAAACATAGCTGTGGCAAAGTGCTTAGCCAGATAGGCCTCGATCAGCGCCTCGTCGCCCTTAATGGCTTCTCGGATCATTGCCAATCCCCCAGCGCCATTTGCCATGCGGTGATCGCCGCCACTGCCGCCGTATCGGCCCGCAAAATGCGCGGCCCGAGGGTGACGCTGACAACCGCCGCTAGCCCGCGTAGGGCTGTGACTTCCTCGGGGGAAAACCCGCCCTCGGGACCGATGATGATCGCCCATGGGCCGGACGCCTCACCCGCCAAAGCCTGTGCCACAGGCAGCGCTGCACGGCCCTCGTCGCAAAACATCAGTTTACGCTTCGCAGGCCAGTTGGCCAGAAAATCCAGCAGCTTCACGGGCTCCAAAACATCGGGCACAAAGGTGGCACCGCATTGCTCGGCAGCCTCGACCGCATGGGCCTGCATCCGGCCCGTATTTATGCGCTCATTGGTGTAATCTGTGAGCACGGGCAGCACTTGCCGCACCCCCCATCTCCACTGCTTTTTCCACGATAAACGCGGTGCGGGCTTTTTTAACCGGCGCAAAAAGCAGCCACAAATCCGGCGGAGATACTTGCGGCCCAGTGGCCTGCTTGCACACCAACAGCCCATTGTGCTTATTGGCTTTGGCAACCTCGGCGCGCCATTCACCACTGGCTCCATTAAACACAAGCAGGGTATCGCCAACTTTGCGGCGCATCACGCCAAACAGGTAGGTGCTCTGAGCGCTATCCAGCGGCAATACGAGGTCGGCCGCCAGCGGGCCATCAATATATAGCCGGATATCCGCCACTTATCCCACCGGCTTAAAGCTGGCAGAGGGCGCATCATAAGCCATCAAAACCCCGTCGCCGATCGAGTGCCACAGCCCGTGCAAACTAAGCTGGCCGCTGCTAATGGCCTCCTGAATAAACGGAAATTCCAGCAGATTTTCTATGGCGACAATAACCGATATATGCTCCAGCGCCGTGATCCGCTCGGCGTCATCCTCGATGTGTTTTACCCGCTCATAGCCCGGGCGCAGGATATCCATCCAGCGATCAACAAAGCCTTTGGGATGCGGCGGCAGATCTCCGTGGCAGCTATCGTGGCAATGGCGCACGCCACCGCATTGGGAATGGCCCAGCACCACCAAATGCTCGACTTTTAGGGCCGTGACCGCAAATTCTATCGCCGCCGAGGTGCCGTGATGGGCGTTATCGTCAGCAAAAGGAGGCACCAAATTGGCAACATTGCGATGGATGAAAAACTCGCCGGTTTCCGCCCCGAAAATCGAGGTGACATGCACGCGGCTATCGCAACACGAAATCACCATCACCTTGGGGCTTTGCCCCTCGGTTGCCAACCGCGCGTGTTTATCCTGCTTTTCAAGAAACAGCCCCGTTTTCCAGTCCCGATAACGGGAAACCAGATACGCAGGCAAAGGCGTCACATTATGCATTTAGGCACTCCTCTTCGTGGCGTCGCCTTCATATGCCTTATTTAAACAATTCTGCCAAGCGAGAAGATTGTGATAGCGCCAAATTCGGCGCCTACCGAAATGATCGTAGATTTCGGAAGTGCCCCATCAGTGCCAATTGTATACACTGGCTAGAAGCGCATTTTATACGCTTCCAGCCATTTTTAAGGGGCAGCATTAGAAGATGGAAATATCGTCATATAGCGCCGTAAGGCCAACAACCCCGACGATTTTCAGGACATCACCGCCGCCAAAATCAAGTGTAATAAGCGGGCCGCTACCGCCAACGACAACTGAACCATAGGTCGAAACAATATTTGCTGCACTCATGAAACCGCCGCCCCAAAGGCTCGAGTCTATCGAGATCGTGTCGATATCATCTTCAAAGTCGTTAATCCGATCAACTTCAGCGCCAAATTCAAACACAAAGGTATCATTGCCAACGCCGCCAAGGATGAAGTCTATCCCTTGACCGCCGGTCAATGAATCATTTGCAGAGCCACCTTTGATGGTGTCATCACCATTGCCACCTTTCACAATATCATTCCCACGGCCGCCAATAACAGTATCATTTCCGCCGCCGCCTTTAACCGTGTCATGGCCAGCACCGCCTTGTATTACATCGTCGCCGAGCTCGCCTTGAATGGTATCTGCACTGTTTTCGCCCCAAATTTCATCATTGCCATTACCCCCCCAAATATCATCGCTGCCATTGCCGCCATATATGAGGTCGCCACCCCCTTCGCCCAATATTGTGTCGCCGCCATTGTCGCCCCATAAGGTGTCTTTACCAGAGCCGCCAGAAATACTGTCAGCGCCTTTACCGCCATAAATACTATCAGCGCCAGCGTCGCCCGATAAATCATCGGCCCCAATGCCGCCGGTAATTGCATCGTTGCCATCGCCGCCAACAATGGTGTCATTGCCGCCGTTACCATCCATGATATCATTGCCGCCACGACCATTAATATTATCATGCCCGCCAGCACCGGTAAAAGTATCTACCCAGTCAAAACCCTCAATTTCCTCAATGTTAATAAAGGTATCGGTGCCGCCGCTCCAGTCGAGCACGGTGCCAGCACCAGCCGATGAAAAGGTGACAACTATGCCACCTGTTGCTTCTGCTGTGCTATAGGACATGATATCATAATCTGCCCCACCATCAACGGTATCGCTGCCACCACCCATTTCAAAGTAATCGTTTCCAGCGCCACCACTCACGGTGTCGTCTCCGCCCAGATCACTTAAAAACTGGTCTCCGATGGAGCCTGTCATAGTATCAGAATAATCCGTGCCCTCTACAACTTCTATTCCAGAAAATGTATCTGTGTCGCCATTCCAATCCGTTACGCTGCCAACCGATGCTCCCGAGAATACAACCGAAATACCCGTTGTGGCAGGGTCCCAGCGGTATGTAATTGTGTCCCAGCCCGTGCCTCCAATTACGGTATCATTCCCCAAGCTCGGTTGGATGTAATCATCTCCACCGCCACCATCCAGCAGGTCATCGCCAGCATAACCGTTTAGGCCATCGTTAGTTGCGAGCCCCGTGAGCACATCATTACCAGCTGTTCCGTTATAGATTGTCATATCCAAATTACTCCCTTTTAAAAAACTAAACGCCACGCAGACAAACAGGGGGCGCACTGCTAAACACCTACAGCATGCAATGAGTGAGCAGCATTAAGGCGATGGTATAGTAAAACACCCGCCCAAAGCAAGCGCATCTAAGGGATACTCCCTAGCTTTACATCGGCATAGAGGCCCCTGTTCCCTTATGCGCGCTAGAAGATTGTGATATCGTCCAGCAAAGCATTTACATCGCTGATGCCATGAATTTTAAACACATCGCCATTGCCGAAATCAAGCTCAACATGGGTGCGCGCATTGCCGTTATTGGCAACATCGGACACGCCATAAGCTGCAATAATATCCGCGCGAGACATCCAGCCACCGCCCCATAGCTGCTTTGAAAGATGGATCGTGTCGACCCCGTCTTCAAAATCCCGCACAACATCTTTGGCCCAGCCGGATTTAAACACAAATTTATCCGCTCCGGCGCCGCCAATAAGCTTATCGCGCCCGGTGCCGCCAGCAAGGACGTCATTTCCGGCATCTCCATAAAGCATATCTCTGCCAGAGCCGCCTCTTAGCTTGTCATTGCCCGAACCACCGCGCAAGGTGTCATGCTTGCTACCACCGACGAGGGTATCATTGCCGGTTTGGCCCCAAAGGTGGTCATTGCCGCCCACACCGAAGAAGACATCATTACCCTCATTGCCCCAAAACCAGTTATTGCCAATATTACCCAGCACATAATCGCTTATGTGTGAGCCGATATACTTTTCAATGATGGTGCCCAGCATGATCCAGACATTATTATTGCCCCACGCATTTTCAAAGGTTGCACCCGGGGTCAGGTTTACGGTTAGGCGGCCGCCATTCCCTACATGTCCATAATTAGACCAATCGAAGGTATCAATACCGCCGGTATCAATGATGGTAAAATCAGGGGCGATGTCACTATAGCCAGCATAGGTCGTCGGCACAAAATAGTCGTCATAATATCCACCAGCAGTCGAATTGAAGCCATAAGTGGTGTTGCCTTCCCGCAGGCTAATCGTGCCATAAAGATCTTGCATCGCGAGGATATCTGCGATCATCGGGGTGACAGGGTTAGTAAATGACCGGTTCTGCGGATCAAAGTAAGACATAATGGTGGCTTGGGTTGAATCGTTTATATAATGGTTATCACCAACCATAGTATCATGAGTACGAAAAACCGCTGAGCCGTTATAATCGCCCGCATGGCCCAAGCCCAGCGCATGGCCAATTTCGTGCATAAAGGCCGTGAACAGCTCTGTGCCAATATCATACCCATAATCATACCCGTGACCACCGGAAAAATAACCGCTCCAAACATTAACCGTCGAATCTGCAATAAACCCGTTTGCATCTGTGGTGTGGGTCGAAAAGGCACCGGCCTGATCATTGCTAATGGTTATTTGCGCTGGGCCATTGGTAACCTGGAACTGAATGCCGGTCACCAATGTCCAGGCTTCCAGAGCCTTTAGGGCATAGGCGTTGAAATTCGCCGTCCCGGCAAGCGCTGGATTGCTAGTTAAGTTAACGGTTAAGGTATCACCGGCCTGAATGTCAAAATGCGTGCGGGCGCGGCCGGTATCAGCCCAGTAGCCATCTGTCAGGTAATTCGCGATTTGGGTATAGGAATAGACCGGCAGCTTGGCGCTTAACGGGGCAGGGTGAACGGCAGCATCTAGCGTCTTATTTTGCGTAAGCGCATAGGCTGAGGGGGGGGCTTGTGTAGCGCAGGGTGAAGCTTTCTCAGGTGGTATTCAGTTAGTCCAGATAAGGTATCATTGCCGCCGTCACCATAGAGCCGGTCGCTGCCGACACCGCCAGAAAGCTTGTCATTTCCCGCACCACCAAAGGCTTTATCGTTGCCGAAGCCGCCGAAAAAATAATCGTTGCCCGTCGCGCCATTAAAGGTGTCACGCCCTGCGGTTCCAAAGATCCTTTCTATGCCCGTAAATGTATCAATTTTGCCGTTCTGGATCAAAACGGTTCCCTCACCTGCAGACGTTAGGGTAACCTTAATCCCGACATAATTGTACGGGGTATTAAAATAAAGTAATTGATCAAAGCCCGCACCACCATCGACCGTGTCGCCTCCGGTGCTCATTACAAAATATTGTGATCCAACGTTCCCTATTAAAATGTCTGGATACCGGGTGCCTGCAATGGTGCCGATATTGAAGAATGTATCTATTTGCCCCAGCCCGTTGACCACGGTGCCGCTCTTTTCGCTTGAATAGAAAACAGATATACCGGTAACGAGATTTACGTAAGATATATAATTCTGCCCGCCGCTGCCGCCGTTAATGTAATCTGAGCCCATCCCGGGGGTAAACAAGTCAGAATTGGCGGTGTGACCTGCGCCCCTAGAACTCCTCCAAAATGATGTAGAGTCCGCCCAACGAAAAGGACGGAAAACATGAAGAAGCGATTCACGGATGAGCAGATTATTCAAATGCTGAAAGAGCAGGAGGCTGGCGAGAAGACGGCGGAC
>JAJRRX010000090.1 GCA_024279075.1 Alphaproteobacteria bacterium
ACCAAGCTGGGTAAAAACGCCGGAAGAGCGGCGACCGTAGACAGAACCAGTGCCAAGCGCGCCGATAATGCCATCCGCCTCGCCAATGGCCCCAACAAGAGTTGTTTCAGCGTCAGAAATAATGTCAGCCTTGGCAAACGAAAGCGTGGCGAGCAGTTGCGCCCGGAATTCCCCCAAATTTGCACCCGCAAGACCAAGAACAGCTGTGGTCCCAGCAATTTCACCCGCAGAAATACCCGCATCATCAAAGGCTTGCGTAACAGTACTCAGGATATTGGCGCGCGCGGCCTCAAGATTGGTAGCAATGTTTGCCGCACCGCCCTTGGCCTGCCCAAGCACCTGCCCTGCCCTATCCGCCACCGCCACGCGGCAGCCCGTGCCGCCACCATCTACGCCTACAATATAGCTCATTGTACCTCCGGTATTTGCCACTGGCATAAGCGGCAAAATGGGCTTTGTCTACGGGTTTGGCACGGCAGGCAGCGCTTTTAGATAGCGCGCGATGGCAAGCCGGTCTTCCGGCGTCGCGCGCGACAGGTTTTCAACCACTTCGACCATGGTGCTCCCCGCCGTATCAAATTCCGGCGTAAAGCCGCTCTCTAAGTAATAGGAAATATCGTCAACGCTCCACTCTGCCAGATCCCCGCTAGGAGTCAGGTTCGGAATGCGGCCTTTGCCCTCTGGGTTGGGCGCGCCTGCCAGCCATCGGCTGCGGTCCAACCCGCCTAGCGCATTACGCGGGGTGTGGCATTCGGCACAATGGCCAAGGCCCTCCACAAGGTATTGGCCACGCGGGTTTTCACTTTCTATAACCGGATCATCGTTTAAAAACATCAGCTTCCAAGCGCCGTTGCTACGGCGAATATTAAAAGGGAATGAAAGCTCATGTGGCGTATTAACCCGCGCCACAGGCGGAAGGGTGTCGAGATAGGCTTTTAGGTCCGCCACATCTTGCGGGGCAATTCTGGTGTAGGAACTATAAGGAAAGGCAGGGTAATAATGCGTGCCTTCAGGGCTAACCCCACGCAGCAGGGCATTGGCAAGATCAAGCGTGCTCCACCCCGCTATCCCCTCATTGCTCGGCGTAATATTAGGGGCATAAAACGTGCCAAACGGCGTGGCAAAGGCCTGGCCTCCGCCAAGCAACAGGCGCGCTTCGTCTTTTGCGCCCTTTCCATATGGCACGAAGCACAACCACCGATGTTAAACACCTGTTCGCCGCGCACAGCATCCCCCACAGGGTCTTGCCATTCATTACGATTAAGCTTTGTTGGTGCTGTTAAATACCATGCGACCAGCCCCAAAAGGCTGGCCACAAAAAGGGCTTTAGTTCTCAGGCGCACGATATTTCTCGTGGCAGCCTTTGCAGCTTCCGGCGATCGCACCAAATAGCGGGCGATAGCTGGCAAGGTCGGCGGGCTCAGCGGCGATGGCGGCATCTAGGCTGGCTAGCAACTGCCCCATGCGCGTATCGAAATCAGAGCCATCAGCCCAGATTTCGGGCTTGGCGCGGGTTTCTTCACCCATTTCGGTGCCTGCGGGGAACAGTGGGCGGGCGCTGGCCGCAGCGTCTCGCATGATTTCAAGCGCCGAGATCACGGCAAAATCGTCATAGGCCACTTTGCCTTGCGCCATGCCCCCAAGGGTGCGCATTTGGCCACCCACGGCCTTCATCGCCGCTTGGCGTGCCGAAATTGGCGAATGGGCTGCACCGTAAGCTGTGGCCGCGAGGGCGAGGCCAATAGATGCGGCGATCAGTGTCTTTTTGATGTTCATTGCGAACTCCCTTTTATAAGTGGAGGAACTGTGATCGTTCCTTTGCAATTTGCCAACAGACTATAGTCTGACACGGGAAAAATTATGTTCACATCGCCGTTACCTATCAACCTTGGTAGAGAGGATGATGGAGGTCATAGTGTCATCAATCCCCTCCAAACAGCCAATTTGGTCAATCACCCCGTCCAGCGCTTCCATGTTTGGGGCCGAGACAACCGCAGCGAGATCAAAGGTGCCGCTGATGGAATACACCGTGGTGATGGCAAGGATGTCCGCCAGCGCTTGCTCGATGGGTTTAAGCTTGGCAGGCGGGAAGCGAACCATAACCAATGCGCGCACACGATTTTTGGCGTGGGCGGAAGAAAGACGGATAGTATAACCCTCGATCACCCCGTTTCGCTCCAGCTTTTGCAGCCGCATTTGCGCGGCCGTGCGGGAGCAGTGGAGCTTACGGGCGAGGCTGGAGACTGACGTGCGGCCGTTTTCGCGCAGGAGGGCGATGAGGTGTTCGTCTTTATCGGTGAGGTCCATGGGGTGCCTTTGGTTGATTTGCCGCATAGCATAGTTATTTTCACTATTTTTGCCAGAAAATAAACTATTCCGCCAGATTGTTGCAAGGAGCAACGCCGGATATTCTGGCAGAAACGGAGGTGAATTATGGATTTTTCAAAGATATTGGCGCAAGCTGGGCTGGCAGAATTGCAGGCTGGGCCTTTGAAAGTGCATACGCCGATTGATGGCTGCGAGATTGCCCGTATTACCGTGCAGAGTGCGGCGGAAACGGCTGAAATTATTGCCAAAAGCAAAGCAGCATTTGCCGCGTGGAAGCTCGTGCCTGCGCCGCGCCGTGGCGAGCTAGTGCGGCTGATTGGCGAGGAATTGCGGGCCGAGAAGGAGAACCTCGGGCGGTTGGTGACGCTAGAATGCGGCAAGATTTTGCAGGAGGGGCTGGGCGAAGTTCAGGAAATGATTGATATTTGTGACCTCGCGGTGGGGATCTCGCGGCAGCTTTTCGGGCTGACGATCGCCTCGGAGCGACCGAGGCATTCCATGCGCGAAACGTGGCACCCGATGGGGGTATGCGGGATTATTACCGCGTTTAATTTCCCCGTGGCCCCGTGGTGCTGGAATGCAGCGCTGGCGCTGGTGTGTGGTGATCCGGTTATTTGGAAGCCATCAGAAAAAACGCCGCTATGCGCGCTGGCAGTGCAAAAGATTTGCGAGCGGGCGATGGCGCGGTTTGGCGATGCCCCTGAGGGACTGATTCAGGTGCTGATTGGCGAGCGGGAGGCGGGTGAAGTGCTAACGGAATCACGCGATGTGGCGATAATTTCGGCCACCGGCTCCACCCGCATGGGCCATGCTGTAGGAGCGGCGATGGCAGCGCGGTTTGGGCGTTGTATTCTGGAGCTAGGCGGCAATAATGCGATGATCGTTGCGCCGTCAGCGGACCTTGAAATGGCACTACGGGCGATTGTATTTTCGGCAGTTGGCACGGCGGGGCAGCGCTGCACCAGCTTGCGGCGGCTGATCGTGCATGAGGATATTTATGAGCTACTCTTAGCGCGCTTGAAAAAGGCCTATTCGGGATTGCCGATTGGAAACCCGCTGGAGGAGGACGTGCTGGTGGGGCCGTTGATTGATGGTGATGCGATGGCGGCCATGGCGCGCGCGCTTGAGGCGGCGAAGGGTGACGGGGCGGTGGTTTTTGGTGGTGAGGCATTGGCTGAGGCGGGGTATGTGCATCCCGCGATTGCCGAGATGCCTGCGCAGACGGGGATTGTGCGCGAGGAAACCTTCGCACCGATTCTTTATGTTATGAAATACAAAGACTTAGTTGGTGCAATTGCGCTGCAAAACGATGTGCCGCAGGGGCTATCTTCCTGCATTTTCACTACCGATATGCGCGAGGCGGAATATTTCCTTTCAGCGGGCGGCTCGGATTGCGGCATTGCCAATGTGAATATCGGGCCTTCGGGGGCCGAAATTGGCGGCGCGTTTGGCGGCGAGAAGGACACCGGCGGCGGGCGGGAAAGTGGTTCGGATGCGTGGCGGGGCTATATGCGGCGGCAGACCAATACGCTGAACTATTCGCGCGAGCTACCGCTGGCGCAGGGCATTAAATTCGACATTTAGGAGACGGTTATGAGCTTTAATAAAATTGCTGTTCTGGGCCTTGGCAAGGTCGGCACTTTGGCAGCAAAGCTGCTGCATGAGGCGGATTTTTCGGTGACGGGGTATGATATTCGCCCGCGTGATTTGCCGTTTGCGGTGAAGGACACGGACCTGATTTCGCCCGAAGCGCTGGCGACGGAATTTGCGAGCGTCGAAGCGGTGCTTTCTTGCTTGCCGTTTCACCTTAACACGGTGATTGCGCAGGCCGCGCATGATGCGGGGATCCATTATTTTGACCTCACGGAAGATGTGCCGACGACCAAGGCGATTATTGAGATGAGCAAGACGGCCAAGGGGCTGATGGCCCCGCAATGTGGACTGGCGCCGGGGTTTATTGGCATTGTTGGCGCGGCGTATATTGCTAAATTTGACAAATGCCGCTCGATTAAAATGCGGGTCGGCGCGCTGCCGCAGCACCCGACGGGCGGGCTTGGCTATGCCTTCAACTGGTCGCCTGCGGGGGTGGTGAACGAGTATCTCAATGATTGCGAGGTCATTGAAGAAGGCGTGCAAAAGTGGGTTTCGCCGATGGAATGGAAGGAAAGGATTTTTATTGACGGGCTGGAGCTGGAGGCGTTTACGACCTCTGGGGGCTTGGGGACAATGTGTGAGACATATCTCGGCAGCGTTGATAATATTGATTACAAAACAATGCGTTACCCCGGACATATGGACCTGATGAACTTCTTTTTTCATGAGCTTTTGATGCGGGAAGACCGCGAAAAGGCGGGGGAGATTTTGGTGAATGCCAAGCCGCCGGTGAATGATGATGTGGTGTATATCCACGTGGCGGCTGAAGGGCTGATTGATGGGCGCTTGCGGCGCGAGGAGTTTGTGCGGGGCTATAAGCCGATTGACGTGGCGGGCGGGCCGCAAACGGCGATCGCTTGGACGACCGCTGGCTCGGTGGTGGCCATCATTGAAATGGTGCGCAGCGGGGCATTGCCGAGCCGTGGCTTCCTGAAGCAGGAGGATATCTCGCTGGAGGCGTTTTTGGCGACCAAAACCGGCGGGCTTTATAAGTAAAACCGGTGTAGCATTGAACGCAGGCAATTAGCAATAAACCTTTGATATAGCGACGCTATTCAGCAATTAATTGACCTCACTAAACCAGTTTAGTGAGGTCAATTATTGCCATAGATTGAATAGACGATTGATGGGCTGCAAAGCCTTTGCCCTGCCCTGTGGCAACAAAACACTTAACTTTGCCGTAGAACTAATATACAGTTATTTGAATACTTTGTTATGTGTCTGTTTTACAGGCGATTTCTCAGATGTTTAGCGCGCGCATGTAAAGCTTACTTGAAC
>JAJRRX010000091.1 GCA_024279075.1 Alphaproteobacteria bacterium
GCCCAGCCCGCAAGAGGCCCCGCCAGTGCTGGATGTTGAGCCGGAAAACACCGCGATGCAGCGCGCCACCCGCTTGGCTGGCAAGCCCAAAAGCTGGCTTGCCAAATTGTTTTGGACCGCCATTTTTGCTCTGTTAGGCATGGCGATTTCGCTGTCCGCATGGGATTTTGTAGAAGGGCTGTTGGGGCGTAATATCTGGCTTGGGCGGGCGGGCCTCGCGCTTATAGCTGTGATTGTCGGCGTGCTTATTATTACTACCCTGCGAGAGCTTATTGGCTTTTCCCGCCTGCGAACCCTCGATAATTTGCGAGCAGAAGTCGCGGCCTCTCACAGTGCAGACCGCAAAAGCGCGCTAAACACGCTTACCAAACTTGACCACCTCTATGCAGGCCGTGCGGAGCTTCGCTGGGCGCGGGGTGAGGTGAAAACCAAACAAGACGACCTGCTCGATGCGGATTCTCTAGTTGATATGGCCGAGCTACAGCTTATGGCCCCGCTGGACACCCTTGCGCGGCTCGAAATCGAAGCGGCCTCAAAGCAAGTAGCGGCCGCCACGGCGCTTATCCCCTTGGCATTGGTTGATGTGCTGGTGGCGCTGAGTAGCAATGTGTCTATGATCCGGCGGATCGCTGTAATTTATGGTGGCAGAGCCGGTTTCCTTGGTTCTTGGCGCTTGCTTAAAGGGGTAGCGGCGCACCTTATCGCCACCGGGGCTGTGGCTATAGGTGATGATATGATCGGCTCGCTTGCAGGCGGCGGTGCGCTTTCCAAACTATCTCGACGTTTTGGGGAAGGGGTGATTAACGGCACTCTGACTGCGCGGGTTGGTGTGGCTGCAATGGAGATTTGCCGCCCGATGCCGTTTCAAGCGCTAAAGCGGCCCAGAGCCAGCTCGATTGTGAAATCGGCTTTGGTGGGGATGTTTAAGTAGCTAAATGCGGATCAAAACAATGCCGCTGACGATCACCAGCGCGGCAACAAGCTTGCCCAAATCGGCCCGTTCTTTCATCCAAAACACCCCGATCAGCACCGCAAATAGCACCGAGGTTTCTCGCAATGCCGCGACAAGCGCTATGGGCGCAACGGTCATA
Source organism: Alphaproteobacteria bacterium (assembly GCA_024279075.1). Lineage (GTDB taxonomy): Bacteria > Pseudomonadota > Alphaproteobacteria > Rhodobacterales > Rhodobacteraceae > UBA3077. The sequence continues at coordinate 1,092 of JAJRRX010000091.1, forward strand.
GCCCAGATCGCGATCCAGTAAGTTGCAAGGGAAAGCGCACCGGCAAAACTGCCTAAAAACCAGCTTTTTCGACTAGCTTTTAGGCGCGTTAAGCCAGAGGTCGCGATGGTTACGCCGCTAAAAACTATGGCATCAAAAATGAACAGCCATGCGGTAAACTGGGTTGCGTTGCCAGCTATGCGCGCGCCAAGCCCGTCCAGTATCGAATACCCCGCCGTGCACAGCGCCGAGCCAAGCGCAAACGGGATTAGCACGCGCGCTTCGCCGTTGGAAAATGCGCCCTGCGCCATAAGAATAACGCCAACGCCGATAAGCCCGATGCCTGCATATTCTTTGCCATCCAGCACATCTGACAGCAGAAAAAACCCGGCAACCACCACGATCATTGGGGCAACGCCGCGCGCGATTGGGTAAACGCGGCTAAGATCTCCGTGTTTATAAGCCGCCGCCAAAAACATTTTGTAGCCCGAATGCAGCGCGCCAGAGGCCAGCAACCATAGCCAAACTTCGCCCTTTGGTAGCGGTACAAAAGCGGCCATCGCCACGCCCATAACGCCTTGTGAAACCGTGAGCAAAAACATGCCTTGAAAGCGGTCATTACCCGCGCGAATGACCGCGTTCCAACTGGCATGCAGGAGGGCGGAAAAAAGAACGGCGAGAAAGACGGAGGTATTCATTTGTGCACTTGGCCACAGGCGTAAATCTTGCGCAAGGTCAATTTTTTCTTGCAGCGCGGGCGGGCTTGGGTATAAGTTGACCGTGCAGTCAGCTAATGGAGCCGCTATGTATGCGCAAGAGGTGAAATCAACCGGTAAAGGCGTGAAAGCGCCCGAAGAAATGTCTGTGCAGGAGCGCGCTTTTCAGGCGCGCATTGATGCGGGCGAAAAGATTGAGCCCAAGGATTGGATGCCGGATGGCTACCGCAAAAACCTTGTGCGCCAGATCAGTCAGCATGGGCATTCGGAGGTGGTGGGGCAACTGCCTGAGGGTAACTGGATTACGCGCGCGCCAACGCTGGAGCGCAAAGCGATTTTGCTGGCCAAGGTGCAGGACGAGGCGGGGCATGGGCTTTACCTCTATTCTGCTGCTGAAACCCTTGGGGTTTCGCGGGCTGATTTGATTGATGACCTGCTTTCGGGCAAGGCGAAATATTCCTCCATCTTCAATTACCCCACGCTAAATTGGGCCGATATGGGTGCTGTTGGCTGGCTGGTGGATGGCGCCGCGATTGTTAATCAGGTCGCGCTTCAGCGCACATCTTATGGGCCATATTCCCGCGCCATGGTTCGGATTTGCAAAGAAGAAAGCTTTCATGCCCGCCAAGGCTTTGATATTATGATGAAAATGTCCAGCGGCACAGCGGCGCAAAAGGCGATGGCGCAGGATGCGCTTAATCGGCTTTGGTGGCCCGCTTTGATGATGTTTGGCCCGCCGGATGCGGAGTCGGTACATTCAGCGCAGTCAATGGCCTGGAAGATCAAGGTGATGACGAATGATGAAGGGCGGCAGAAGTTTGTTGATCAGACCATTCCGCAGATCGAATATCTGGGATTGGAAGTGCCAGATAGTGCCGCCAAACTTAACCGCGAAACCGGGCATTACAGCTATAGCGACCCTGATTGGGCCGAGTTTTTTGCGGTGCTAAAAGGCAATGGCCCCTGCAATGTGGACAGGTTGCGGGCGCGCAATATCGCCCATATCGAGGGCGCTTGGTTTAGAGACGGGCTGATGGCCCATGCCCAAAAACAACAACTTGCAGCGGAGTAATACCATGGCAAAAGACTGGCCCCTTTGGGAAATTTTCATTCGCGGCCAATACGGCCTGAGCCACCGGCACGTGGGCAGCCTACACGCGCCAGATGCCGAAATGGCGGTGCTGAATGCGCGGGATGTATACACGCGGCGCAACGAGGGCGTGAGCCTGTGGGTGGTGAAATCAGCCGATGTAACGGCCAGCGCGCCCAGCCGCAAAGGCCCGATGTTTGACCCCTCAAATGACAAAACCTACCGCCACCCGACCTTCTTTGACATCCCCGACGATGTGGGGTCGATGTGATGTTTGAGTTTCTGCTGCGCATGGGCGACAATACCTTGGTGCTCGGGCATCGGGTGTCGGAATGGTGCGGGCATGCGCCGGTGCTGGAAGAGGATATCGCGCTGGCGAATATTGCGCTCGATATGATCGGGCAAACGCGGCTGTGGCTCGGGCTGGCGGGTGAGGTTGAAGGGCAAGGGCGCGAAGCCGACGCGCTGGCATTCCGCCGCGATGCGTGGGATTTCCGCAATTTGCTGCTGGTGGAGCGCCCCAATCGTGACTTTGGCCATACTTTGATGCGCCAATTCCTGTTTGATCTTTGGCACCATGAGCGGTTGGCGGACTTGTGCTTATCAGAAGACGACCGCGTTGCGGGGATCGTGGCAAAATGCGTGAAGGAAGCGGACTACCACCTTGAAAGGTCAAAGGATTTGATCATTCGTCTGGGCGATGGTTCAGAGGAAAGCCACGCTAAAATGCAAGCCGCACTAGAGGCCCTTTGGCCCTATGTCGGAGAGATGTTTGCCGATGATGCGCTGGATAAGAAGATGGCGGAGCAGGGCATTGCCCCGCTGCCAAGCTCGCAAAAGCCCCGTTTTGATAAGGCGCTGAACGAGGTGCTGGCCAAAGCCACGCTCACTCGCCCCGAAAGCGATTTTGCGCAAAAGGGTGGGCGAACCGGCACCCATACCGAAGACCTCGGGCACATGCTCGCAACCATGCAATTCCTGCAACGCGCCTATCCGGATGCCCGATGGTAACGGAGGCGCAAATCTGGGCGTGGCTCTCTGAGGTGCCGGACCCTGAAATCCCCGTGCTTTCGCTAGTTGAACTCGGGGTTATTCGCGGGGTCGAGGTTGGCGAAGAGGTGCTTGTGAAAGTTACGCCCACCTATTCGGGTTGCCCCGCAACCACGGTGATCAACCTCGATATAGAGGCCAAGCTGCGATCAAAAGGCGTGGAAAACCTGCGGCTCGAAACTCAAATCGCGCCGCCCTGGACGACCGACTGGATTGCCCCCGAGGCCCATGAAAAGCTGCGCGCTTACGGCATTGCGCCTCCGCGCACAGGCCAGCCAAGCTGCCCGCGCTGTGGCGCGGCCAATACCACCCTTATTTCCCCTTTCGGCTCAACGCCCTGCAAAAGCCACTACAAATGCGCTGATTGCCTAGAGCCTTTTGACGCCTTTAAATGCATTTAGGAGCCAGATATGCCCCGTTTTCACCCACTGAAAATTACTAATATTCGCCGAGAAACAGATAGTGCCGTGGTGCTGTCCCTCACCCCTCAAAGCGGTGATTTCAGCTTTGAGGCAGGGCAATATCTGACCTTCCGAAAGGATTTTGGCGGGACTGAGCTGCGGCGCTGCTATTCGGTTTGCGCTGCGCCGGAAGAAGGGCTGCAAGTGGGTATTAAAGCGGTGGCAGGCGGGGCGTTTTCCAGCTTTGCCAATAGTGAGTTGAAGGTCGGCGATGTGCTGGAAGCCATGCCTCCAATGGGGAGTTTTGGTGCCAAACAGGCGGCGCATAACCTTGGTTTTGCTGGCGGATCTGGCATTACGCCTTTGCTTTCTATCATTAAAACAACCCTGCAAACCAATGAAAATACAACATTTACGCTGGTTTACGCCAACCGTTCCGTCGCCAGCACCATGTTCCGCGATGCGCTGCAAGACCTGAAAGACAGCTTCTTAAACCGCTTCCATGTCATCCATATTCTAGAAGATAACGCGCAAGATATTGATCTGTTTTCCGGCAGGTTGGATGCTGACAAGCTTGAAGGGCTTTTCAAAGGCTGGGTGAATATCGAGGCGATAGACCAAGCATTTATCTGCGGACCCGCTCCAATGATGGAGGCTGTAAAGGCGGGATTATTGAAGCATTTGGACGCCGCGCAAATATCCATTGAGCAGTTCCTTTCGGACCAACCCGGACGCGCCGCGCAAACGGCTTCGCCCTTGGCCAGCGCCCCCCCGCGCGGCGCGCTGCAGGCGACGGTTCTGCTTGACGGTGTCAGCCACGAGGTGACGCTCGA
>JAJRRX010000092.1 GCA_024279075.1 Alphaproteobacteria bacterium
AAGGCCAAAGCACTCAGCCACCACGCCTTGGCCAGCAAAAGCGGCATCACCATGTAGCAAAATGGGCATGATTTTGGAGCGCTCCATATCGCCCACTTGCTCTTGCTTGGCGCGCACTTTGCCCAGCACCACAGGGTTCACGGCTTCAAGGTGAGAAGGGTTGGCCGTGAGGCTTAGGTGCACGTTATTGCCGTCAAACTCGCGGTCAGAGCTGGCCCCGAGGTGGTATTTCACATCGCCCGAGCCTTCAACCGAGTCAGGCTTGCTAGAGCCGCCCTGAAATTCGTTAAAAATGGCGCGAAACGGCTTGGCCATAACATTGGCCAGCACGCTCAAGCGGCCACGATGCGGCATGCCGATCACGATCTGCTCTACGCCCAAAGCCCCGCCGCGCTTGATGATCTGCTCCATAGCAGGGATCAGGCTCTCGCCGCCATCAAGGCCAAAGCGCTTGGTGCCCATGTATTTTACATGCAGGTATTTCTCGAAGCCCTCGGCCTCCACCAGCTTGTTGAGAATCGCCTTGCGGCCCTCTTTGGTAAAGCCGATTTCCTTGCCATAGCCCTCAATGCGCTCTTTCAGCCAACCCGCCTCGGCGGCGTTGGAAATATGCATATATTGCAGCGCGAAGGTGCCGCAATAGGTGCGCTTTACGATCTCGACAATTTGGCGCATCGAGGCGTGTTCCATGCCCAAAACGTTATCGAGGAAAATAGGCCGGTCCATGTCGGCTTCGGTAAAGCCATACATCGCTGGCTCCAACTCAGGGTGCAGCTTTGGCGGCTCGATATGCAGCGGGTCCAGATTGGCGGAAAGATGGCCGCGAATACGGTAGGCGCGAATAAGCATAAGCGCGCGGATGGAATCCAGCACCGCTTGCCTGACCTCGGCGTCCGATATCGAAGCGCCCTTTTCAGCCGCCTTGGCGCGGATTTTATCCGCCGCCTTTTCTGGCTCCGCAGGCCACTGCCCATCCAGCGCCGCTGTCAGCTCATCGGCTGGCTCCAGCGGCCAATCTTTGCGCCCCCAGCTTGGCCCATCGGCCTCGGCTGAGGCATCTGCCGCCACCACGCCAAGCGCGGCGAAATATGTGCGCCAGCTGTCATCTACACTCGCAGGGTCCACCGCGAAGCGTGCCTGTAGCTGCTCGATATACTCAAGGTTATGCCCTTGCAAAAAGCTCTCTGCATGGAATTGGTCGTTATTTGATTGGTCATTCATAGGGTTACCTCTGAAGGATTCGGGCCATAGGCATTTGAAATAGGTTTGGAGGGCTGGGACATAAGCACGGCAAAACCGCCGACAAAAACCAGCGTGGCGGCGGCAGGGGTAAAGCCATAACCCCAGCCGATTTCGGCCACGCATTTTGCGCCGCCCTCAAGCAGGCATTGCTGAATGTCTGTGGCAACGAGCATGAGAATACGTGTGAAAAACAGCACAATGGCAGCCCAAAGCAGCACCCACCAGCCTGCCCAGCCGATATCATGCAAACGCCGCCAAGAAACGGAGAGGAAGGGAATGGTGAGGGCAAAGCAAGTGGCGGCGAAAAGGAGGGAGACCTGAAAGCCCGCGACCTCAATAACGCTAACCTGAAATAGGCCGCTACGCGCAAAAACGGAGACGATGAGGACCTCAATGAGCACCAGCGCGATCACCAGCCACCAGAACTCCGGCGTAGTGGCGCGGCCCTTGAAAGTGGCGTATTTTTGAAGCCCGGTTTTTAGTGCGGTTACTGCGTTCATTTATCCCGTAGGGTGGGGTTTTACCCCACCACTCCTTTCGCGTGTAGCGGGCTGAAGCCCGCCCTACAATTACCCAATCGCTTTCAGCACAGCTTCGCCGAGGCCCGCAGGGCTTTCGGCCACCACAATGCCCGCAGATTTCATTGCTTCGATCTTGTCTTCCGCGCCGCCTTTGCCGCCAGCCACAATCGCGCCCGCGTGGCCCATGCGGCGGCCCGGAGGGGCTGTGCGGCCAGCAATGAAGCCAGCAATCGGCTTGGAAATGCCTTTTTTGGCCATATCTTTAATGAATTGCGCGGCATCTTCCTCGGCAGAGCCGCCGATTTCGCCGATCATGATGATGCTCTGGGTTTCGTCGTCATGCAGCAGCAAGTCCAGCGCGTCGATATGCTCGAAGCCCTTGATAGGGTCGCCGCCGATGCCGATACAAGTGCTTTGGCCAAGGCCGATATCAGTTGTTTGCTTTACCGCTTCATAGGTCAGCGTGCCGGAGCGGGAAATAACCCCGACCGAGCCGCGCTTGTGGATATGCCCCGGCATAATGCCGATTTTGCAGGCATCTGGCGTAATAACCCCCGGGCAATTCGGCCCGATGAGGGTCGATTTAGCCCCCTGAAGTGCTCGCTTGACCTTCATCATATCCAAGACCGGAATGCCCTCGGTGATGCAGACAATCAGCTCCATTTCAGCGTCAATCGCCTCCAAAATCGCATCCGCCGCAAAAGGCGGCGGCACATAGATCGCGGTGGCGTTGGCTTCCGTCGCGTGCTTGGCCTCGGCCACGGTGTTAAAGATCGGCAAGCCAATATGGCTTTGCCCGCCTTTGCCCGGCGTGACGCCGCCCACCATTTTGGTGCCATAAGCAATGGCTTGCTCGGAGTGGAAGGTGCCTTGCGAGCCGGTAAGCCCTTGGCAGATTACTTTGGTATTTTCATTAACGAGAACGGCCATTTTAGGCTCCTTCTATTGAGTGGCAGGCACAACGGGCGGAAACTCGACCGGAGCAGCTTGCACAGAAATGGTGTAGATATTCAGGGCGGCGCGGGAAGGCGCGCGGAAATCATAGGTGATGTTTGGCACAAGGCTGATGGATTCCAGCAGCTCGGCCTCCACGGCTTCAGCCCCTTCATCCGCGTTAAACGTCATCACACAGCGCTTGTTGCCCTCACCGCCGAGCAGCAAAAAGCTGACATTGAGGTTGATATGCTGATAGCCGGAATCCGCATTAATGTTGATTTCAGGCATTTGGTTGAGCACGGTAGACGAGCGCTCGAAATCAGGGGCCTGATCAAGGCAAACCGCCCGAAACAGCACCGCCGCCTCTGCCGCCGTGGCCGCGGGCCGCTCCGACATCAGCTCATATTGCACCTGCTTGGTGATCGCGAGATCTTCCTCGGGGGTCATCACGCTTTCCTCTGGAATTAGCGATGCACAGGCCGAGAGCAGCATAAGGCCGCCTCCAAGCGTGGAAAACCGTGTTAGGCGTGCAGGTGTCATCCCCTCACCGCTTTCACGATCTTCTCGGCCGCATCGCCGAGGTCATCCGCTGCAATCACATCCACATCGGAATTGTTGATGATCTCTTTGCCCTTCTCCACATTGGTGCCCTCAAGGCGCACCACCAGCGGCACTTTCAGGCCCACTTCCTTCACGGCCGCAATCACGCCCTCGGCGATTACGTCACAGCGCATAATGCCACCGAAGATGTTGACTAGGATGCCTTTTACATTCGGGTCGGAGGTGATGATCTTAAACGCTTCCGTCACCTTTTCCGTGGTCGCGCCGCCGCCAACATCCAAAAAGTTGGCGGGGGAGGAGCCGTAGAGCTTGATGATGTCCATCGTGGCCATCGCAAGACCCGCGCCATTCACCATACAGCCGATTTCACCGTCGAGCGAAATGTAGTTTAGGTCAAACTTCGAGGCGGCCAGCTCTTTGGCGTCTTCCTCGGTTTCGTCCCGCAGCGCCAAGATTTCTGGCTGGCGATACATCGCGTTATCGTCAAAGCCCATTTTGGCATCTAGGCACACAAGGTCGCCCTCGGTGGTGACAATCAGCGGGTTAATTTCAAGCATCTCGCAATCGCGCTCAAGGAACAGCTTATAGAGCTTGTTGATCAGCGCCACACATTGCTTAACCTGCTTGCCCTCAAGCCCGAGCGCAAAGGCCACGCGGCGGCCATGAAAGCCGGAAATGCCGGACGCGGGGTCCACACTAAAGCTCAGGATTTTGTCGGGGGTTTCTGCGGCGACGGTTTCAATGTCCATCCCGCCCTCGGTGGAGCACACAAACGACACGCGGGAAGACACGCGGTCCACCAGCAGCGCGAGGTAAAGCTCGGTGGCAATGCTGGCGCCATCTTCGATATAAACCCGGTTCACAACCTTGCCAGCCTCGCCGGATTGGTGGGTAACCAATGTGCGCCCCAGCATCTTTTGCGCTTCTTCAGCCGCCTCGGATACCGATTTGGTGATTCGCACGCCGCCCGCTTCGCCAGCCTCTGGCTCCTTAAAGTGGCCCTTGCCGCGCCCGCCTGCGTGGATCTGTGCTTTTACCACCCAGATTGGGCCGTCCAGCTCGCCTGCTGCGGTTTTCGCGTCTTCGGCTTTTAGCACCGCGCGGCCGTCAGAGATCGGCGCGCCATACTCGCCCAAAAGCTTCTTGGCTTGATACTCGTGGATATTCATTCGCGTGTCCCTTTTTGCAACGATTTCCGGTTTGTGCACAGCAAAGCGTAAACAAACCGTA
>JAJRRX010000093.1 GCA_024279075.1 Alphaproteobacteria bacterium
GATGAACCACCTGCTTTTTTATGTGCCATCTGTCGCTCTCCTTATTTCGCAGCTTCGGCGAATTCGCCGGCTTGCTTGATCCAATCGTCGCGCTCAATGCGGCCCTTAAAGGACAGACGATCATCCATATATTCAATCTCTTCTGCGCCCCACTCGGCAACCTGCCAGAAGTGAAATACACCAAGTTCGTTCAACACGCCTTCAAGCTTCGGGCCAACGCCGGAGATCTTCTTAAGATCATCCTTGTCGCCCTTTGGGCCTTTAAGCAGGTTCGCAGGCGCGGTGCCAACTTTACCTTCTTCGGCCTTTTCAGCTTTTGGCGCTGCCTTTTTAGGGGCCGCTTTTTTGGTGGTTGCCTTAGCAGGCTTGGCTGCCGCAGCAACCGCCGCACCAGAAACCGTGCCCAAAGCCGCCATCACCCCGGATTTGCCAGCACCCTTTTCAAGGATGCCCGTGATTTTCACCAAAGTCAGAGGCTGACGGTGGCCGCGCTTGCGCTGGCTCGAGTGCTTACGACGACGCTTCTTAAAAGAAATCGTCTTGGCAGCGCGGGTTTGCTCCAGCACTTCAGCTTGCACAGCCGCGTCCTTAATCATTGGTGCGCCAACGGTGGTTTTATCCCCACCCAGCATCAACACTTCGTTGAATTGCACAGCATCACCTGCTTCGGCGATTAGCTTTTCAACGGTAAATACATCACCCTCGGCAACTTTATACTGTTTGCCCCCAGTTTTTATCACGGCGAACATACGCACGTTCCTTTTCAATTCCCGCGTCCTGTGGCCCCGTTTAACGGTGTTTTGCGGATCATCCGCGCCTCAAACTGCGTGCCCTCAGGGCAAATACAAAATTAGCCGCAGGAATCCCTTCGCCACGACAGGGGCGGGTTATCGGCTAGCGCATAGGCAAAGTCAACCCTCACACACAATAAAACCGCTTTCGATAGGCCGCAGGGCTAAGGCCGGTAATTTGGCGAAAAACCCGTATAAAGGCCGAGCTATCCTGATAGCCAAGTCGATAACCGATTTCGCCCACAGGCAGCTTGCCCCGCTCCAAAAAACCCCGCGCGCGCTCTATGCGCAAGCGCTGCACATATTGCATGGGGCTAAAGCCCGTGGCCGCCTTAAACCGCCGTAAAAGGCTGCGGTTTGAGCAGCTTGCGCGCGCAGCCATTTGCGCAACAGAAACAGGGCCGCCTATTTGCGCCTCCAGCGAGCGTTGCACAGCCAAAATATTTGTATCCCCATGCGCCATTTCCGGTTCAAACCGCTGATAGTGGCTTTGGGCGCGGCGTGGTGGGTCTACCAGTAAATGCCGCGCGGTGCGGGCCATTATTTCGCTGCCCGCAAAACGCTCCACCAAGTGCAGGCCCAAATCAACCCACGCCATTACGCCCCCCGCCGTGATCAGGTTCCCATCATCAATCAGCATATGCTCGGGCGCCAGCAGGGCCGCCGGAAAGGCCCGCATGAATTCCACCTCAAGCGCCCAGTGCGTGGTTACGGGCCGCCCGTCCAGCAGCCCCGCATGGCCAAGCCAAAACGCGCCCGCGCAGACCGAGCACACCAGCACCCCGCCCGCCGCTTGCTTTTGCAGCCAAGAATGAGCCAGCACTTCGCCTGCGCCGCGCGCCCCGCTCAGGCTTGGTGGCACGATAACCACGTCTAGGGCTTCTTTGCGCAGATCACCCCTAACCAAAACCGTGGTCGCAAAACCAACTCCGCCAAGCGGCGCACCAATGCGAGAGGCAACAGAAAACACATCCGCCAACCCCAACACAGCTGACATCTGCACCCCGTCATAAGCAAGGATGCCAATACGCCTAGTTGGCGTTTTCTGCATATCATTCGTCATAAACGCCACTATGACCCGCCAACCACGCGCTGTAAACACAAGAAAACGAAAGGATACCCCATGCAAACCACAGCCCTCCTGCTGATAGACATCCAAAATGATTACTTCCCCAATGGCCTTTGGGAGGTGCCGGATATGGAAACGGCGAGCGCCAATGCGGCGCGCGTGTTGGCGCATGCCCGCTCTGTGGGCCAGCCTGTCTTTCACATCCGGCATGAGTTCCCTACCCAAGACGCCCCGTTCTTTCGACCCGGCAGCCGTGGTGCCGAAATTCACAGCTCGGTCTTGCCGCAGCCCGATGAGCCTGTCATTTTGAAACAACGGCCCAACAGCTTTGTCGGCACGGGCCTGCAAGCGCAGCTTGATGCACGCGGCATAAAATCCTTGGTCCTCGTCGGCGCGATGTCACAAATGTGTATAGATTCAACCGCCCGCGCCGCCGTTGACTTGGGCTATGCTGTCACCATTCTTGAAGATGCCTGCGCCGCAAAGCCGCAAAGCTTTAACGGGATGGACCTGTCCGCAAAAACCGTTCATGCCGCCATAATGGCCCCACTCGCCGGAAGTTTTGCAAATGTGATTACATGCGGCTCCTATATAAGCGACTCCGCTCAATAGGAGCA
>JAJRRX010000094.1 GCA_024279075.1 Alphaproteobacteria bacterium
GCTGAAACGCTGGCGAAAGCTGATGAATGAGGAGCTTTATGGCAATGAAACCATAGCGGAAAGCCGTGAGCGCTATCGGCAAATTGGCAAGGTTCATGCGGGCGGGAAGGCGCGAAGTGCTGCCAAGCGGAAGGGGCGGTAGAGCTGCAATTAGAGGTGGAATAATGGCACATGATTTTGGCCTCACAGCAGATAGATTCTGCATGATTCCCAACATTTTTTAACATTGAAGATCAGCTCATAACCCATTGATTTAAAGCAATGACAACAGTGGTTGTGCAATTTATTAACCTAGGTTAATAAATTTATCGTATTTGCAATCTTATGGGGAGAAGCCGGATATTGGGTTTGCGCCTTTGCCGCGCTGCATTCTATTGCACTATTACCACTAACGCCTCTACTAGCTCACTAAAGATCGCATCGTCGACCCGTGGCGCATGCTGATTTAGCACCTTCATAGCCAGCCAAAGTGCGCGTTTATTGCTGGCTTTTGGCCCCACGTCTTCTCCCACACTTAGCTGGCTCAGGAGCTTGGGAAAGCTTGCTTTTGGGGTAATGTCCAGCAAGCATTCTGCCAGCACGATATCCTCATTCCAGCCAAAGGGCTCATCGGCGCGGAGATAGGCGGATAGCAGGGGTTTCCAGCCAATGCCCCCGCCTGCATCATGTATAGATTGGGTCAAATAGGTGGCGTGGCTCAGGAAATGAATGTAGTGGCCTTCGGGGTTTTTAACACTGAAATCTGAGAGGCCTTCTAGAAGCGTGGTCAGCTGTTGGCTTAGGCGCGTGAGCGTGCTGGCCCCCAGCGCATTGGTATCCACGGCGGCTCCATAATATAACAAGCAATAGGATTTGATAACCGGGGAATGGGTGCGCCGGTAGAGATCAGAAATCTGTTTGATGGTGGCCTCTGCATTAAGGCTCCCTGATGCGCAAATCGCATAGAGGGCTTGGTAACGCGCCTCGGCATTTTCCTCAGTAACGTTGGAAAGATCGGTCTGCGACATTCAAAGCCCCTCGCTCTATTCCGGGCAAATTATAGGGTATTTGCGTAAGTATTGAAGCTAAAATTGCGTGGCTGGTGGGTGTCGTAAATATTCAAGATTGAGGAGCCGGAATGGGTTAGGCTGTGGGTGGCTTAAAGGAGAAGCAGATGAAATTTGGATATACCATTCTTTATGTTCCCAATGTGGAAGAAACCCTGACATTTTACCAGCGGGCCTTTGGCTTTGAGCGGAAAATGCTACATGGCAGTGGGGGTTATGGGGAGTTGGAAAGCGGAGAGACGACCCTTGGCTTTGCGGATTTTGCGGGGATGAAAGAGCTTGGTAAAAATCCGGTTGCGGCCAAGGCCGATGCGCCGAGCTTTGAGCTGGCTTTTACCACCGAAAACGTGGCGGAGGCTGTGGAAAAGGCGGTGGCGGCGGGGGCGGAGCTGGTGAGCGAACCGGCGGAAATGCCGTGGGGGCAGACGATTGCTTATGTATCTGACCTCAATGGTTTTTTGGTCGAACTTTGCACGCCTATTCAGCCGTAGCCCAGCGATAGGTTAGGGGCAAATTTCGGGGTGGTGTCGAGCCATTGCCTGAAGGCGCGGGTCATGTGGGCTTGGTCGGCGAAGCCCGCATCAAAAGCGGCGTCGGCCAGTGGCGTGCCCGCTGCCAGCAACCGTGAAGCCTTGCGCACCCGCGCGAGGGCGAGCCAGCGGGCGGGGCTGCGGGTTGTGTGGCGCTTTAGCCCGCGTTGTAGCCGCCGTTGGTGGATACCTAAACGGGCGGCGGCAAGGGCCACGCGGCCACCCTCCAAGGCCTGTTCTTGCAGGGCCTCAAGCGCATCTTCGACCAGCGGCTCAAGGTTTGTGAAGGCAAAAAGGCGGTCCTCAATGCCTATGTGGTCGGGGGGTAGGTCGTGTAGAGATTTCAGGAGGTTAGCGCTGGAAAATCTGACACCGGCGCGCATTCTGTAGCCTTTGAAATAGGTGCCTGCGGGCATTTCTATGCGATAGGGCGCGTCGTCTAGCGTGGTGATCTCCCAGCGTGGGGCTTGGCCCGGGCGGGCGGTAAAAAGCAGGTCTTGGCAACCATCCGGCAAGATGGTTGCGGGGGTGGCTTTTTGCACCGTTGTTTCCCACGCCTCCAGGATCATTCAATCAGCTGTTGGTTGATGAATTGCAGGGCGATTTGCAGCCCATCAGGCGCGATCTCGTGGCCAGTGCCTTTGGAAATGTGGGTGTAAACCTCATAGCCAACCTTGGTGAGCGCATCGGCGGCTTCGGGCAAGGATTGCGGCGGCACCACCTCGTCGGCGTCGCCGTGGATGAGCAGAATGGGCAGGTGGCTCACGGCCTCGTCTTCCAGCGTTTCCGGCGCCATAAGTCGGCCTGAAAAACCGACAATACCTGCCAGTGGCTCGGCGCGGCGGGGGCCGATATGCAGCGCCATCATGGTGCCTTGCGAGAAGCCAACCAGCAGGGTGTGCGCCGCATCCACGCCCTCGGATTTCATGGTTTCATCCAGCCAATCATTGAGCAATGTGGCCGCCGCCGCCATACCCTCAGCGGCCTCCACCTCGCTTGAGCCGTCAAGCCACGGGATGGGAAACCACTGAAAACCCATAGGGTTACCGGTGCAGCGCTGCGGGGCGTTGGGTGCATGAAATACCACATCCGGCAGGTGCTCGGCCAAAGGGTCGGCCAGCCCGATCAGGTCATTTCCGTCTGCACCGTAGCCATGCACAAACACCACGAGGTATTTACCGTTGCCCGATTTTGCCGCCCGCCTTGGGCCGTTAAGTTCCGCCATTTAGGTCATTCCTTCTCGATCTTTGATCAAATGGTAATAAGTGAAAAGCAAGCGCGCAGCAACCGCCCGCCACGGGGACCACGCTTGGGCCATTTGGCGCAGGTCTTTTTCACTTGGTCGTGCGGGCAACTCAAAAATCACCCGGGCTGATTCTTGCAAAGCAAGGTCGCCAGCGGCCAAAACATCCGCCCGCCCGAGGCTGAACATCGCGTAAATCTCGGCGGTCCAAAGGCCAATGCCCTTTACGGCGGTCAGCGCGCGCACGACCTCCTCGGTGCGCTGGCCTTGCAAGCCCGCAAAATCAATGCCATGTTCGGCCAGCGCTTTGGCATAGCCCGCCTTTTGCCGCGAAAGGCCAATTTTGCGCAAGTCCTCAACGCTGAGCACCAAAACCGCCTCGGCCTCGACCGCCCCTGCGGCCTCCAGCTTGGCCCAAACACCGCGCGCCGCCGCCACGGATATTTGCTGCGAAACAATCGCTGATAGCAACGCCTGAAAGCCGCCCTCCCGCCGCCGTAACGGCAAGGGCCCAAGCTGGCTAAGCGCTTGGGCAAAACGCGGCTCTTGGGCGGCAAGCCAAGTCGCACCCTCGGCCACATCCGCTTCGGTGTTGATTATACGTTCATCCATACGCGCTAGCATGACAGACCTCACGCAGATTTCAATAGACAAGCGGGCGATGAAGGCGCAGCATCAGGTAAAAAATTGGAGGGGCAATGAAAGCGGCATTTATTACGCGTTATGGGGCATTGGAAAATGTGCAGCATGGCGAACAGCCCAAGCCAAGCCCGGCGGCGGGTGAGGTGTTGGTGCGGATGATGGCAGCCAGTGTTAATCCGATTGATTATAAGCAAGTGCTTGGCGAACTTAAGCCCCTGATAAAGCCACGCTTTCCCCTGTTGTTGGGCAGTGATGGGGCAGGGGTAGTTGTGGCCCCAGCCGAGGGATTTTTAGCGGGAGATGAGGTCTACTTTCGCACGCCGCTGATGGCCACAGGGAGCTTTGCAGAGTTTATCAGCCTTCCCGCTCAAACCTTGGCCCTGAAGCCCGCCAATATGAGCTTTGTTGAGGCCGCCAGCCTGCCGCTGGTAGGGCTGACGGCGGCGCAGGCCTTGGACAAGGCGGGGCTAAAAGCGGGGGCGCGGGTGCTTATCCATGCGGGCTCTGGCGGGGTGGGCAGCTTTGCGGTGCAATATGCCAAGGCCAAGGGTGCTTATGTGGCAACCACGGCCAGTGCCGGGCGGGTTGAGATGCTCACCGCGCTGGGTGCGGACGAGATTGTAGACTATCGAAGCGAGCGCATAGAAGACCGCTTAAGCGAGATGGACATTGTGCTGGATACGCTGGGGCCAGCGGTGCGGGCGGCCTCTTATAAAGTGCTGAAAAAAGGCGGGGTTTTGGTGAGCATCCAAGGCATGCCGGACCCTGAAACCGTTGCGCGCATGGGGGCAAACCCGTTAATAAGGCTGGTGGCTCGGGGAAGTGCCTGGAAGCAGCAGCGCGCCGCGGCCAAACAGGGCGCGGTGTTTAAGTATCACTGGATGCAAGAAAGCGGGGCGGAGTTGGCAAAAATTGCGGCATTGGTGGAAGCCGGAAAAATCAAGGCGGCCATCGATTCGGAGTTTGCGCTAAAGGATGTGCGCGCGGCTTTCGCCCGCAGTGCCTCGGGGCGTGTTGGTGGAAAAATTGTGATCAAAATACAGGCCTAATAAGGCGCATTTTGCCTCTGGTCATTCCCCATACACAGGCATACAAATCACGCCATGACACATGTAATCAACGATTCACTTGCCAAGCGAAACCTTGTGGTTTTGATCACGGCACAGGCGGTGCTGGGCGCGCAAATGGCGATCAGCTTCATTCTAGGCGGATTGGCGGGGCAATACCTTTCGCCCAATCCATGCCTTGCCACGCTGCCGATTTCGCTGATTATTCTTGGCTCTATGCTTTCCGCGCCTGTGATGTCTACTATTATGCAAAAATATGGCCGCCGCGCTGGGTTTATGCTGGGGGTAACGGCGGGTGGGCTGAGTGCGGCCATCCAAGTTTATGCGCTTTATACGCAATCTTTTCAGCTGTTTTTGGTTGGCGGTTTTCTGACCGGTATTTATATGTCAGCGCAAGGGTTTTACCGCTTTGCGGCCACAGATACGGTTTCGCCAGCGCTTATGCCCAAGGCGATTTCATGGGTGATGGCGGGCGGTTTGCTGGCGGCCATCATTGGCCCGCAACTGGTTAAGCTAACGCAGGATGCACTGGCACCGGTGCCGTTTGCTGGCGCTTACCTCACGGTGATTGCGCTTAATGTTTTTGGCATATTCCTGTTTATGGCGCTCAAAATCCCTAAGCCAAAGCCGGTGCAAGCAGGGCAATCCTCTGGCCGCTCCATTGGCCAGCTTTTGCGCACGCCGCAAATTGCGGTGGCCATTATCAGCGCTATGGTTGCGTATTCCCTAATGAATTTGGTGATGACTTCAACCCCGCTCGCGGTGGTCGGCTGCGGGTTTGAAACCAACCAAGCGGCCGATATCGTTTCGGCCCACGTGCTGGCTATGTATGTGCCATCGTTTTTTACAGGCTATTTTATCACGTGGTTCGGGGTGCGAAAGGTTATTGCGGCGGGGCTGGTTATTTTGGCCGCTGCGGGCATTACAGCGCTGAACGGCGTGGAGATTGAAAACTTTTACGGCGCCTTGATACTGCTTGGCATTGGCTGGAACTTTGGCTTTATCGGCGGCACAACCATGCTGGCGGAATCCCACGCGCCAGAGGAGCGCGGGCGGGTGCAAGGGCTGAATGACTTTTTGGTGTTTGGCATGGTTACGCTGGCCTCGCTCAGCTCGGGCGGGTTGATGAACTGCTCTGGCGGCTCTCCGCAAGAAGGCTGGCAGGCCGTAAACCTTGCCATGCTACCGCTTCTGGCACTGGCCGGCGGGGCGCTGCTGTGGTTTGCGATTACCAGCAAAAGCCGTGAGCCTGCTTAGCCATCGCTTTCACTGATACCCCAACATAACCCCCCTCCGGCGGGCGCACTTGGTTAGACCAGAGCGCGAAACCGCAAGCCTGTGCACCTTTTCCCCTGAATGGCGGCAACGCCTCGCCAGCCGTTTTACGCCGCAGCAGTGGCTTCGATTTCGAATAGCAAACCCGCGATTGCCAGCCGGGCCACACCCAGCAACGTCATTGGCGGCGCACACTGGATTGGCCCAAAACGCCTTCCGCGCAGGTCGAAGTTCTGCAACGCCTCGTCCACGTCGGTTGTGAAAATGCCAAGCCGAATGATATTGCTAAAATCCATATCCGCACCGGACAGCACAGCTTCCAGATTATCCAGCGACAGCCGGATCTGCCCGCGCATGTCATCAGGGTGTTGGGGGCTACCCGCCGCATCAACAGCCGTTTGGCCAGCACAGATCAACTGGCGCGATGTGCCCGTGATCATCTCGGCTTGATTATAGCCAAGTTTTAAGGACCAAGCCCAAGGGTTTACAGGTGTGCGTTTCATTGTCAGTGTCTCCTTGTTAATGTCTGTGCAAAAGGCTTAGAATGAATGGGTGCCAAATTGTGTCACCAAAAGCGCTATTGTGAAAACATGAATATTCGCCTCCGACATGACGCCATCGTGCGCACCCTTCGCCGCAACGGGTCATCTACGGTCGATGCTCTGGCTCAGGAAGCCGGGGTTTCAAGGCGAACGGTCCTGCGCGACATCTGCGCGCTGCGCGATCAGGGCTTTGTCATTCACACCGAAAGCGGGCGAGGTGGTGGTGTGCAGCTTGATCCGCAATCGATACAAACGACCGCGCGATTATCCGTGGCCGAGGTGTTCGCGTTGCTTATCAGTGTTGCGGCTATGCGCGCCGCCCAAAGCATGCCATTTTCCGGTCTCGCCGATGCCGGACTTGCCAAAATAGAGATGGCCCTTCCACGAGATAAAGTGCGTGATTTACGCCAGCTTCTGGGCAGCCTACATATTGGCAAGCTGTCACCTAAGCAGGACATATCAAACATCGGGCCGATAGACCCTGCACTTCTTCCGGCCTTCGAGGCGGCGCTTTTGCAGCGGCTCCTCTTACGGTTCCAATACCGCGATGCAAAAGGCGCAAATACGCGCCGCGAAGTCGAACCTCAAGCCATGTTGGTTCTGTCGCCACTTTGGTATCTCGTGGCGTGGGACCCCGCGCGGGAAGATTTTAGGCATTTTCGTATGGATCGGATAAGCAAGCCAGAATGCGTCGATGGCCTGCCGTTTCGGCGCAGGCATGTGCCCTTCGAGGATGATATCTGCCCCTATAAACACTAACCTCGCCCCCTCCGGCTTCGCCTCGTGAGGGCAGCGGGCTGCTTACCATTTTCCGGTGAAGGCCCGCCAGTGCAGGGTTGCCGTTTTTCGGGCAGGGGATTCCTCCAAGAGTCCGGCGTAAATGCTACGGGGGTGCTTTTGGGCTTGGGCCAAGGTGGCATCTGCCCGCCAGCCTGCCAGCAGTGCGGGGGCGGCGCTTTGGGGCAAACGTGCGCGTTGGCTGCGGGCATGGTGAAGGCGAGCGCGGGCCGTGCTTATGATCTCGGAAATAGGCTCCTTGAACGGTTGGTGCCCGCGCGCCTTAAGCGCTGGCACGGCGCGCAAAAGGTTGGCCACCCCCGCGCCATAGGCAAAATCGGCAACCACATCCATGGCCTCATCCGGCGCGCCAAGGGCCTTTGCCGCCAGCGCCATCAGGCTGCCCGAGGTTGCGTCTATATAGGCCTCAAATGCGGCGCGGTTTTCCGGTGGGTCGGCAAATATATCGGCCATTCGGGCAGCGATCAGTGCATCAAACAAGGGCTTGGGCAGGTTATGGTCAAATATCACCTCACGCAGGGCGGGGAGAATTTCGTGGGTCGTAACCTGCTCGCCTTTGTAAATCCGGCCAATCTCGTCGGCCCACCATTGCAGGCGCATTTGTGCCACGAGCGGCTCGAGGCTGGCCCAAGGGGCGCGGGCGATCAGCAGGTTTGTCGCATAGAGCGCCATCAGCGCGCGGCGGGCCTCGGGCGGGGCCGATTGGGCCGAAAGCCAACGGTCATGGTCGCCCGCTTTTACGAGGGTTTCGCAGGCGTCAAAGCTCATGGCTGGGGGCTCCCTTTTGCCAGCCCTTGGCGGCTTTGTCGTAGTGGCGCAGATCGTAGTTCATGCGAGTGCGGCTTTGATCAGGGCAAAGGTTTCGGGGGCGTCAACAAGGTCCAGATGGCCGAGGCCTTGCAGGAGGTGGTAAGTGCCTTTGTTACTCGTTTCGCTCATAGTGGGCTGGTATTGATCCGCGTGGAAGGCCTCGTCCTTGTCGCCTGCGATCAGGGTGAAATCGGGCAGGGCGTTGATGTCTTTCAGGTAGGCAGCGCGGGGGTTGAAGCCGAGCATCATCCGGTAGCTATAGGCGCGGGTGGCGGTGTGGCCAAGGGGGCCATTGAGCACGGCATCGGGGAAGCGGAGCTGCAGGGCGACGAGGCCGTTCAGCAGGCGAATGCGCATCATATTGAGCATGGAAAGCCCAATGATACGGCGGGTGAGGGGGCTGGCCCAAGCGCTGCTAGCCCGCGTGGTGGGGGCGTTATGCTTGAGGTAGGGGGCGAGCAGGATGGCCTTTGCTATTTGCCCTTTCAGTGCGCCATTGGCAGCGCGAATTACAAGGCCACCACCGGAGGAATGGCCGAGGAGGATGAGGTCTTGCCCTGTGTTATAGGCTTTGGCGAGATCGGCAAGGTCGTCCTCTAGCTGCTCGATGTAATCAATATCGCCGCGTTTTTCTGGGGCTGCGCCGTGGCCGCGTAGGTCTGGCACCAGCACCTCGGCGAGGCCCTCTGCCGCCAGTTTTTCCCCGAGCGCGGCGAACTGTGCGCCGTGCCAGCCGGAGCTATGCACGAGGATGAGCAATGGCGCATTATGGCAGGGAAAGTGGCGCAGCGGCAGTTTGCTGCCGTCACGCGCGGTGTAGGTTTGGCTGGGCATTTCGGGGAGGCCTGCGGGCAGGCGCTGGAAGTCCAGCCCTTCGCCGCGCAGGTTTTTTATGGGGCGTTGTGAGGCGATCAGGCCAAGGGCGAGGGTGAGTTGAAAGGCGATGATACTGAGGAGAATCCAGAGGATGGTCATAGCGGCTCCGCGAGGTAAACCACGTAATCGTAGCAGCCGAAATCACTTTTGAAGAGGTCAATTTCGGCTTGGGTTTCGGCGATGACGTTGTCCATAACAGCGCTTTGCCCTTGTAGGCGGGCAATGTTTTTGCAGAGCGCCGCGTAGTAGCCCTCCCAGCCCGCACGGCCTAGGGGCTCGGCGGAGAGCACCTTGAAGCCGCAAGCCTCTATGCGGGCGGTGAGGGCATTTTGCGTTGCCATTTGCGGGTAGGCATCAAGCCAGAAAGCCTCGGCTTTGGGCGTAGGCTGCCCGCGCCAGACGACCTCGGAAAACGCGACTTTGCCGTTGGGGCGCAGGTGGCTGCGCCACGCTTCCAGCGCGGTTTCAATGCCGAAGAAATAGACAGCCCCCGCGCACCAAATCAGGTCAAACTCGCCATCGACCCAGAGCATATCACCGACCTGAAAATCGGCGTTTAGGCCCCGCGCTTTGGCGGCGGTGATGAAGGCCTGTTGCTTGTCTACCCCGATGATTTCGGCATTGGGGAGAGCGCGGGTGAGGGTTTCGGTGTCTGCCCCTGAACCGCAGGCGGCGTCTAGCACGCGGCCCAGCGGTGGCACATCGGCGATTTCGAGCACGTTGAGAAGGCTGTCCACGGTGCCGGGGCCTTCGCGGGGGAGGCCGCTGTAAAGCTCCATAAAGGCGTCAAATGCCTCAGACATCCGCCGCCCCATCGCGGATCAGCTTCCAGCGGATGGCGTCTAGCAGGGCTTGGAAAGAGGCATCAACGATATTGGCAGAAACGCCCACGGTAGACCAGCGCTGCCCCGCGCTATCCTCTGAATCAATCAACACCCGCGTCACCGCCTCGGTGCCGCCATTGGTGATGCGGACCTTGAAATCCACGAGGTGCATGTCGTCGATCATGGCTTGGTAGGGGCCGAGGTCCTTGCCCAGCGCTTTGGCGAGGGCGTTTACGGGGCCGCTGTCTTTACCGTGCTCATCCAAGCTGTCAGAGACCGATAGTTTTTTGATGCCGTTCACTTTTACGGCAACCACGGCTTCGGAAAGCGTCACCACCTTGTTGGCTTTGTTTTTGCGGCGCTCCACCGTTACGCGGTAGCGTTTGACCTCGAAAAAACGAGGCATTTTACCGAGCACCTCACGGGCCAGCAGATCAAAGCTGGCTTGGGCGCTGTCGTAGGCGTAGCCGTTATCCTCGCGTTCTTTCACGCGGTTGAGAATCTCCATAAGGGCAGGGTCACCCTTGGCCACGGTAAGCCCCGCATCGGAGAGCCGCGCCCGCAGGTTGCTCTGCCCCGCTTGGTTGGACATCGGCACAAGGCGGGCATTGCCAACGGTCTCGGGCGGGATATGCTCATAGGTGGTTGGGTCTTTCAGGATGGCCGATGCGTGCAGCCCCGCCTTATGGGTAAAGGCCGAGGCCCCGACATAAGCTGCACTCGGGTTAGGTACGCGGTTGAGGATGTCATCGAGCATCCGCGAGAGTTTCGTAAGCCCCGCAAGGCGGCTTTGCGGCACGTTGATGGTGTAGCGGCTGGCGTATGGCTCTTTGAGCAGCAGGGTCGGGATCAGGGTGACGAGGTTGGCATTGCCGCAGCGCTCGCCGAGGCCGTTCAGCGTGCCTTGGATTTGGCGCGCGCCAGCATCGACGGCTGCAAGGCTGTTGGCCGCCGCGTGCTCGGTGTCGTTATGGGTGTGAATGCCGATATGGTCGCCGGGAACGCCTGCTTTGATCAGCGCCGTGACGCCGGCCTTGATGTCATCCGGCAGCGCGCCGCCATTGGTGTCACACAGGACAACCCAGCGGGCACCGGCGTGGTAGGCTTGAAGGCAGCATTTGAGGGCGTAATCGGGATTGGCCTTATAGCCGTCGAAGAAGTGCTCGGCATCAAACAGCACCTCGCGTTCAAGCGTGCGCAGGTGGGCGATGCTTTGGGTGATATTTTCGATATTGGCAGGCAGATCAATGCCAAGGGCGGTGGTGACGTGGAAATCATGGGTTTTGCCGACAAGGCAAATGGCGGGGGTGTTGGCGTTGGCGACCCCTGCCAGCACCTCGTCATTCGCTGCCGAGCGCCCCGCGCGCTTGGTCATGCCAAAGGCGGTGAAGGTGGCGGTTTGCAGGGTCGGGGCATTGTCGAAAAACTCCGAGTCCGTCGGGTTCGCCCCCGGCCAGCCGCCCTCGACATAGTCGATACCGAGGGCATCAAGCGCCAGCGCAATGCGGGTTTTGTCCTCGGCAGAGAAATCCACCCCTTGGGTTTGTTGGCCATCGCGCAGGGTGGTGTCGTAGAGGGTGATGTGGGTCATGGGCGTGGCTCCCGTGGTGGGGTTTTGTGTTGGAGATAGCGTCATTTCAGAGCCTTCATTTTTTCGAGGGTTTCTTCGAGATCAACCTCTGGACCTGCGCCAAGAAGCACTTCATCTTTACTCATTTGAACATGGATACCAGCGTCAAGCAAAAGCGATTTCTGCCGATCGACTTCTGTGAAATCCTTCGTTTCCATTGCCCGTTTCCGAGTTGCGGTTATTTGAAGCCTCAATGCCTCCAGAAGTTGCCCCCCTAACTTGTCCCACCCACCTAATTCATCCGTTAAAAGGCCAAGCAGCTTTGCGCTGGCAAGTAGCCCCGCAGCATCACCAGACTTCGCCAGCCCATGCAGCTCCGCCATCGCCCCCGCTGTGTTCAGGTCATCACTCAACGCCGCCACAAGCGCCGGAGATGGATTGGGCGAAGGGTCAATCCCCTCGGTCAATCCACGCCACTTGCGCAGCGTTTCCATTGCCTCCCGCATCTTCTTCTCCGTCCAGTCCATCGGCGACCGATAGTGCGTAGACAACAACACAAACCTTATCACTTCCCCCGGCACGCCTTTATCCAGCAAGTCCTTCACCGTAAAGAAATTCCCCAAGCTTTTGGACATCTTCTTGCCCTCCACTTGCAGCATTTCATTATGCAGCCAGTAATGCGCAAAATCGCCGTGCGGGTTGGCGCAGCAGCTCTGGGCGATCTCGTTTTCGTGGTGCGGGAATTGCAAATCCAACCCGCCGCCGTGGATGTCAAAGCTCTCGCCCAGCAGGTCCAGGCTCATGGCCGAGCACTCGATATGCCAGCCTGGCCGCCCATAGCCCCACGGGCTTTCCCAGCCGGGCTGCTCGCCCGTTGAAGGCTTCCAGAGGACAAAATCCATCGGGTCGCGTTTGTAGTCGGCCACCTCCACCCGCTCGCCGGCGCGCATGTCTTCGAGCTTGCGGCCCGAGAGCGCGCCGTAGGCATTATAAGAGTTCACGTCAAACAGCACGTGGCCCTCGGCGGCGTAAGCGTGGCCTTTTTCAATCAGGTCTGTGATCATAGCCACCATCGGCCCGATGTATTCGGTTGCCCGCGGTTCATGGTCTGGCCGCAGCGCCCCGAGCGCGTCCATATCCTCGTGATACCACGCGATGGTTTCATCGGTGATATTGCGGATATCGCGGCCCGTTTCAGCCGCCTTGGCGTTGATCTTGTCATCCACGTCCGTAAAATTCCGCACATAGGTGACCTTGCCATTATACACATGCTTGAGCAGCCGATAGAGCACATCAAACACCACCACGGGGCGGGCGTTGCCGAGATGCGCGCGGTCATACACCGTGGGGCCGCAGACATACATGCGGACGCTTGAAGCATCAATCGGCGTAAACTCTTCCTTACGGCGGGTTTTGGTATTGTGGAGCTTAATCATAGGGTATCCAGACGCGGGTTTGCCGCGACAGGCCTAGCATTTCAAACTCAAATTGAAAACGAAAAACCCGCCGCTAAGAAATTAGCAGATAATTGAAATACAACAGATGCAGATCGAGGTTCTCATGTGAGATTTGCTAGCAGCTATCAGCGCTTAGCGCAAGTCATCATGAAATATTCACCAATTCAGCTTTGATTCACCTCTCTAAATAATCCGTTAAGCCTTTAATTTTACACACTAAATATTATGAAAACCCGGCAGATTGAGCTAAGGCTGAATTTTATAAGCGGTAGGCGCAAGCAAAGGACCGAAGGCCATGAGTAGCTATGAAATAACATTTTATTCTCGGGAAGATGTAACTTTTGGCCGAGATGATGACGGGAATTTTACGGTAACGGTCAATGAAGGGGCTACGCCGGATACGATAAAAATTGTCGATAATGACGAAGACGGCGGCGACACCTTTTCTGGCAGTACCAAGGCGGGGGACACCGACCAAGAGGCATATGGTGAGTCCAACGGCACAAGCTTTGATGGCGACCCTATACAACCCCTAGCAGCCTTGCCCGCGCAGGACGACCCTGACGATCAAGTTATGGCTATCGGGGTGGGAGACCCGGTTCACACGGTTGGCTATGCCTTCACCTATGAACCTGTGCCGGGGGAAACGGTGTCATTTGACTATGACAGTTATACAAATGAGCCGAGCTATGAGTCTGACGAGCTCTATGTCGAAGATGAAACGAGCGACCCGGATTCTGACGATGATAAGACGGGCTCCGGCGCGTCGGGTCAGGACGATGACGATGACGAGGAAAGCTCCGGCGCGTCTGGTCAGGATGATGACGATGATGAGGAAAGCTCCGGCGCGTCTGGTGTATCTAGCGGGGGTAGCGAAGCGTCTTCGACGAGCGGCGGGTCCGACTCTTCCGAGCCATCGCACACGAGCGAACCGTCTGATGGTAGCTCTGAGGCTTCGGAACCATCGGGCACAAGCGGCCCTTCCGGTGGGGGGGCTGAACCATCAAGCCCGCCTTGCTTTACCCGTGGCACCGCTATTCGCACAGCGCATGGCGAGGTATTTGTAGAGGATCTTGTGGTTGGGGATAGGGTTTGGACCGAAGCGCACGGCCTACAGCCTGTCCGCTGGGTTTTCCAGCGTGAGGTGGCGGCCAAAGGGGCCTTTGCGCCCATTCGAATTTGCGCCGGCGCCCTGAATGCGGATCGTGATATTTTGGTTTCTCCTGCGCATCGCATGCTGGTTTCAGGGCCGGAAATCGAGTTGCTGTTTGGCATTCCCAAAGCCTTGGTTGCGGCCAAAGATTTGGTGAATGACAAGTGCATTTACCGTGAAACCACGTTGGAAACCGTGGAGTATTTCCATATCTTGTTTGACCAGCATGAGGTTTTAGAGGCCCACGGCACCCTGTCAGAGAGCTTCTTTCCGCTTGGTGCGGCGATAGAGGATTTTGGCTCCGAGCAGCGCGCTGAGCTTTATGCGCTTTTCCCCGAGTTGGAAATGGGCAGCCACAATTACAGTGTGGCATACCCGAGCTTGCTTGCGCATGAGCTATCCCTCATTGTGCGTTAGGGGTCCTGACGCATAGCGGGGGCCTTGGTGCCGGGCTTTAGCTTGGCAACAGATCGCTTGATCTTTTTAATACGTGGCGCAAAAAACAGCCACAGCCCAGAGAGCGAGAAAAACACCATAGCGCCAGCGGTGATATCCGCTAGCCATGTGCCAAAGGTGGTGCCGAGCCACCCGCGCACATGCAGCCATTTAAACACCGCTTTCCAGTAAATTTTGCGGTGGAGTTGCGTGCCATCGGGTGCAAATGTGCGGCGGGTGAAATTGGATTTGACATAATAATGCCCGGTGGTTTTGGTCACAATTATCCGGCCTGAATCCTTTTTAAAAACAAAGCTCTCAAAATCATGATAGGAATCTTCCTTTAGGCTGTTAATATCCTGTTCCGGCCAATATTGCTGTGCGATAATAAGGGCTTCTGGCAGGGTTACATCTAGGGTTGGCCAGTTTTCGAATTGGCTTTCATCATAAGATGCGCTGCCGATCCAATCGAGCACCAAGGATTTGTGGTTCAGGTAAAGGCCTGTGAGGCCGATGATAAATATCCACGGAAACACGATGATACCTGACCAGCCATGGGTCACGCGGAAAAACTTCTGAATTTTGGCCTTGGTTGCCTGTTTCATGCGCAAACGTCCTGATAAATGCGATTCTATTTCGGGCCATCCCTATAGAATGGCGATAAGGCACACAATAAACGGCGGTTATAACCGCGCGCAATAGGGCTTGAGTTGGTTACTTTGGCGTCATTCTTATGGCAGCATCCAGCCGTATCACTTCGCCATTCAACATCTGGCTTTTAACAATGTGGCACACGAGGTTGGCATATTCGTCAGGCTTGCCAAGGCGAGCAGGGAAGGGGGCTTGCGCGCCCAAACTATCTTGCACCTCTTGCGGCAGGCCCTCCAACATGGGCGTGAGGAACAGCCCCGGCGCAATCGCCATCACCCGCACACCACTGCGCGCCAAATCTCGTGCCATTGGCAAGGTCAGCGCGGCAACACCGCCTTTGCTTGCCGCATAGGCCGTTTGCCCGATTTGACCCTCAAAAGCCGCCACGCTGGCGGTGTTTATAATCACGCCGCGCGCGCCGTCATCGCCCAGCGGGGCTTGGGCGGCCATCAGGGCGGCGCATTGGCTGGCCACGTTAAACGTGCCGATCAGGTTGATGTTGATCGCCTTGGCAAACAGGGCGGCGTCATGAGCGTTGCCCTCACGATCCACCGTTTTGGCACCGGGGGCTATACCTGCGCAGCTTATGCAAATACGCGGCGAAAGGCCGTTTAGCCCTGCGGCCACCGACGCCGCGTCCGCCACATCCACTGCATGAAAACTGCCGCCTATTTCTGCCGCCACCGCCTCGCCGCGCACGCGGTTCATGTCAAATATCGCGATCTGCGCGCCAGCACGCGCCAGCATCCGCGCCGTGGCTTCCCCAAGGCCCGAAGCTCCACCTGTTACAACCGCCTGCATCCCATCAATTTGCATGGCTCAAACCCTCTCTATCGCAATGGCCGTGCCTTCACCGCCTCCAATACAAATCGCCGCCACACCTTTTTGCAGCCCGCGCCGCTTAAGCGCATGCAAGAGCGTAACAATAATGCGCGCGCCCGAGGCCCCGATCGGATGCCCCAACGCAGTCGCCCCGCCATTCACATTCACAATATCGCGCGAAAGGCCCATTTCGGCCATAAAGGCCATCGGCACCACGGCAAAGGCCTCGTTAACCTCCCACAGGTCCACATCCGCCGTTTTCCAGCCGATATTGGCCAGTAGTTTTTGCGCCGCTGGCACCGGTGCGGTGGTAAAACACCCCGGCGCTTGCGCGTGGCTGCTATGGCCAAGTATGCGCGCCAATGGCGTAAGCCCCCGCGCGCGTGCCTCGCTTTCCCGCATCAACACCAGCGCCGCCGCGCCGTCTGATATCGAACTGGCATTGGCTGCCGTCACCGTGCCATCCTTCTTAAATGCAGGGCGCAAGTTCGGGATTTTCTCGGGGCGCGCATTGCCCGGTTGCTCGTCTATACTTACCGTCACCTCACCTTTACGGGTTTTGAGCACCACTGCAGCAACCTCAGCCTCAAACGCCCCGCTTTCAATCGCTTCCACGGCATTACTGAGCGATTTTAGCGCGTAAGCATCTTGGTCCTCCCGCGTAAATTGGTATTTTTCGGCGCAATCCTCGGCGAAACTGCCCATGAGGCGGCCTTTGTCATAGGCGTCCTCCAAACCATCAAGGAACATGTGGTCAATGACCTCGCTATGGCCGATGCGCGCGCCGCCACGCATTTTGGGCAGTAGGTAAGGCGCGTTGGTCATGCTTTCCATTCCGCCTGCTACCACAATATCGCCATTGCCTGCCAAAAGCTGGTCATGCGCCATCATCGTGGTTTTCATCCCCGAACCACACATTTTGTTGAGCGTGGTGGCCGGAACCGACTCCCCTAGCCCCGCCGCAAAACCCGCCTGCCGTGCGGGGGCTTGCCCTTGGCCCGCCGGCAAAACACAGCCCATCAGCAGCTCGTCCACCGCCTCGGGGCCAACCCCCGCGCCCGCCAGCGCCGCCTTAATCGCTGCCCCGCCAAGATCACCCGCCGTGGCGCCGCTTAAAGCGCCCTGAAACCCGCCCATCGGCGTGCGCGCAGCACCAACAATTACAATAGGATCGGACATCGCATTTCCCCTCAGTTAACTGACCGTTTGTTCAGTTATACCCCTAAATATGAAGGTGTCACCCGAAATCTAAGGTAGCCGCTTTGATTCATGTTGAAATTAATGCACGCCCTTTGAATCTGTAAGTCAATAATGCTTAAAGGGGAATTACATCGCTACATCTACACCCAAAGTAGAAGAATAACTAGATTCCTAGGTATCTAGTTATCACTAAGTCGTAATATAGGTCTAAATATCAGATAGATAGATAGTATGATGGCTTTCGAAACTTTCAGTTTTTTAGCAGAAACACCAAGGCCCGCTAGTGCCCTTCCGCCATGCCGCGCTCGCGGTAAGGCGTGGTGTTAAAATGCGCGCGGTAGCATTTTGAAAAATGTGAGGGCGAGGCAAAGCCGCTGGCCAGCGCCACATTTATCACCGACATATCGGTTTGCATCAACAGGTTACGCGCTTTTTGCAGCCGCAGCTCCATGTAATAGCGCTTGGGCGAGCGGTTCAGATAGCGCCGAAACAACCGCTCCAACTGCCGCGTAGACATCCCCGCCTGTGCCGCCAGTTCGGGCGGCGAAATCGGTTCTTCCAAATTGCCTTCCATCATTTTGATCACCCCTGAAAGCTTGGGGTGCCGCACGCCGATACGGGTCGGTATGCTCAGGCGCTGCTCGTCTTTTCCCGTGCGCGCGGTGGTATAAATCATCTGATCAGCCACAGCATTAGCGAGCTCCGCGCCGTGGCCTGCCGCAATCAGGTTCAGCATCAGGTCTGCCGCGGCGGCACCACCAGCAGAGGAGTAGCGGTTTTTATCAACCACAAACACCGCGTTAGAAACCTCCAGATCAGGGAAATCCTCTATCAGGCTTTCGCGATTCTCCCAATGGATGGTGGCTTTTCGCCCTTGCAGCAGCCCTGCCTTGGCCAAAAAGTAAGTGCCCGTGCACAGCCCGCCAAAAGCCACGCCCTTGCGCGCCTCGCGCCGGGCCCAGTTCAGCAGTTTTGCAGTCACCGCCAGCTTCACCCGCGCGCCACCGCAAACCATCACGGTATCCTCACGCATAAGTTCGGTGAGCGCGGTATCGACCGCAATATATAGCCCTGACGAGCACGCAACCGGCACGCCGTTTTCGGTAACAACCTGCCACTCATAAACCTCGCGCCGTGCCATGCGGTTGGCCAGCCGCAGGGCCTCAATGGCGTTGGAAAAGGCGATCAGCGAATAGTTCGGCAACAGCAGAAATATAAAACGCTTCGGTTTTGGGAGCATCTCGGACATGGGCACCTGCAATATGTGGGAATCAACCGCTGGAAAGACCCTGCCGGTAATATTTCTTATCTTGTAGATTTTATTGCGCTGGTCAATACAAAAACACCCGTTATGATGACGGCTGTTAATTTAAACTTAGGAGAAAAAGCAATGGGAAACACTTGGACCAAATCTGACTGGCGCAACAAGCCCCGGATCCAGATGCCCGAGTATCTGGACGAGGCGGCCTTGACGGGCGTAACCGATCGTCTGGCCCGATACCCATTGTTGGTTTTTGCCGGCGAAGCCCGCCGCTTAACCCGCGCCTTGGGCGAGGTTGCCGAGGGCCGCTCCTTTCTGCTGCAAGGCGGCGATTGTGCCGAGAGTTTCGATGAGTTCTCGTCTGATATGATCCGCGACACCTATAAGGTGATGCTGCAAATGGCGGTGGTGCTGACGTTCGGGGGCCAAACCCCGATTGTGAAAGTCGGCCGGATGGCTGGGCAGTTTGCCAAACCTCGCTCGGCGGATATGGAAAGCGTGGACGGCGTCGAGCTGCCAAGCTTTCGTGGTGATATCATCAATGGTTTTGAGTTTAACTCTGAGAGCCGGATACCAAACCCCGAGCGGATGCTGCGGGCCTACACCCAAGCGGCGGCGTCGCTCAACCTGTTGCGGGCGTTTTCGCAGGGCGGCTTTGCCGACATCAAGCGCGTGCACCAGTGGACACTGGAAAGCACCGAAGGCGGCAAGGGCTATGAAGAATACCAC
>JAJRRX010000005.1 GCA_024279075.1 Alphaproteobacteria bacterium
CGCGCTGCCCCCAAAGTTTCTACCGCCGCCACCAGCCACAATTCGCCCCCTGCCTGCACGCCTATAGGCAAGCCAAGGCGCATATCATGCGCGGCGCGGGCGAGCCTTTCAGCGGCGGTCAGGGCAAGCATCGGTGATTCCTGTTTCATTTCCTGCCTAATCTATAGCCCCCATACGCCGGAATTGAAACATTTGCTTCATTTTGCACACAAGCGGGTGAGTTTGCCCGCGCCCCCTTGCGCCCGCAGCCATTAGCGCCAAAATAACACTCATACAAACGGAGGATATGCCATGGGCAACCTGAAAAAGATATTGATGGTCGACGACGACGAAGACCTGCGCGAGGCGCTGGCCGACCAGCTTGTGCTGACCGATGATTTTGATGTTTTTGAAGCTGGCACGGGGGCCGAGGGCCTGACCAAAGCCAAAGAGGCGCTCTATGATCTGGTAATTCTGGACGTGGGCCTGCCGGATATGGATGGCCGCGAGCTGTGCCGCCTGATGCGCAAACAGGGCGTGAAGGCGCCGATTCTGATGCTTACGGGGCATGATACGGATAGTGACACCATTTTGGGCCTCGATGCGGGCGCGAATGATTACGTGACCAAACCGTTCAAATTCCCCGTGCTTTTGGCGCGCATCCGCAGCCAGCTTCGCCAACATGAGCAAAGCGAAGATGCGGTGTTTACCGTGGGGCCTTATACCTTTAAGCCCGCTGCAAAAATGCTGATCACCGAGGACGAAAAGAAAATCCGGCTGACGGAGAAAGAAACTAATATTCTGAAGTTCCTCTATCGCGCCTCGGATGGCGTGGTCGCCCGCGATGTGCTGCTACATGAGGTTTGGGGCTATAATGCGGGGGTTACGACCCACACGCTGGAAACCCATATTTACCGGTTGCGGCAAAAGATAGAGCCGGACCCGAGCAATGCACGGATATTGCTGACCGAAAGCGGTGGCTACCGGCTAGCGGCGTAACCGCCCAACAGTTTCTCCCTGACCTTGAGCCTGCCCTTTTAGGGCAGGTCTTTTTCATTCAGCATCTGGGTTTACTTTGAAAAACACATAAACAGCCGCCAGCAATAACAACCCGCCCACCACAATGTAAGGTGCCCTAAGCGCGGTTTCGTAGCTGGTAAACCTATCAAACCCCTTTACCATTGCCCCCGCCAAAAGCGCCCCGAGCGGGATAACCCCCCAGGAAATAAACCGGTAAACCGAATTCACCCGCCCCAGAAGCGCGGGCGGCGTGGCGCGCTGGCGCAAAGGCACGGCGACCACATTCCAGAGCAAGCTACCAAAAGTGCCGAGAAACAGCGCAAAGCCGACCCATGCGGCATGGGGGGCCGCGCCGATTATCAGCATTTGCATGCCAAATAACACCGTCGCAACCCGCAGCGCCCAGCGCTGGCCAATGCGCACCACAATGCGCGGGGCCAGCAGCCCACCCAGCCCACCGCCCACAGCCCCAAATGACATAATGAGCCCATAGCCCAGCGCGCCAACGCCTAAAATATCCTGCGCAAACAGCACTAATATGGTAAGCGCAATAGTGCCGGTAAAATTCAGGAACCCCGTCACCATCGCTAGCCGTAAAATAAGCGTGTGCTGCCACACCCACAACATGCCTTCCTTCATCGCCGCGAGCGCAGGTGCCTGCCGCGCGGCGGGCGCGGGGCGTGGCCGCAAATGCCACACCAGCCCCGCCGCCACCGCAAAACTGAACGCATCCAACAAAAATGGCAGGGGCAGCGCGAGGGCGATCAGAAAGCCAGCCAAGGGCGGGCCGACAAACTCGCCGATGATCTGCTCAGCGCTCCACATGGTGCCGTTGGCCTTAGGCAGATCGCGGCCCTCCACCAGTTGCGGCAAGATCGTTTGCGCAGTGTTATCCCGCAACACCTCCGCCGCCCCCAGCATAAACGCCGCTGCTGCCAGCAGCGTAATCGCGCCGGAAGACGGCATCCAAAACACCAGCGCCACCACGCATATCGTCAGCAATGCGCGAAATGTATCCGCCCCCACCATCAGTTTTTTATGCGATACGCGATCCGTAATTACGCCCGCTGGCAAGGCTAGCAAAAACCACGGCAGGCGCGAGGCAAAGGCAACAAAAGCGATATCCAGCGGGTCTTTTGAGATCAACGTCGCTAGCCACGGGTAAGCCACCATCGCCACCCCGTCCCCAAGGTTGCTGATAGCCGTAGCGGAGAATAATAGCCGGAAATTTTGGTTTTTCCAAAGGGAGGGCGTTCGGGTCATTCCGTGAGCCTACCGACAGAGTCGCGCGCCGTATAGCGCAAAATCAACCATGGATCTGCTAGGTATCAAAGTGCAACTATCGCCACACAGCCGGTTTATTCGCCTAGGTTAATAGGGCAATTAAAATTCCTTTTTTACGTTATATAACAGTCGTCTATACGTTATAGTTTGGAAATTCCTGAGGTATTACTTCATTTGCTGCCGCACAAAATCCGCGCAAATTAGGTCTTGTGCCGCGATCCCGAGCGAGCGGTAAAGTGTGATGTCATCCGCGCTACGCCGTCCTTGCACCCGCCCTGCCAGCACTTCGCCAATCTCGGCCAGAATGTCGGCCTCCTCCATCCGGCCCGCCGCTATCGCCAGCATAATTTCGCGCGCTTGCGCCAGAGCCGAGGGCCTATAATCGGTAAATACCCGCGCCGCTTGCAGCACCGCTTCATCTATTTCCTGCATGCTTGGCACCGAAGCGCCAACCGCATTGATATGGCACCCCGCCCCCAGCCATGCCCCTTCAAGAACAGGCGTGCTTGACGAGGTAACGGTGCAAATAATATCGGCCTCCTCCACAGCCATCTCCGCGTTTTTACACGCGATAAACCGCAGCGCCGGAAAGGTGCTTTGCGCGCGCAAAACAAAGCTTTCCCCCCGCTCCTTTGTGCGCCCCGCAATCCGAACTGTGCAAATGCCCCGCACTGCACACATCGCCTCAATATGGCTAAACGCTTGCTCGCCCGTGCCAATAATTGCCAGCGTTTCGGCGCCTTTTGGCGCCAGCACGCGCGTCGCCACAGCACTTGCCGCTGCGGTGCGAATGGCGGTCAGCGCGTCCGTATCCACCATCGCACTTGGCGCGCCGGTTTCTGGGTCAAACAGCACCATCGCGCCAATATGGGAGGACAACCCCTTAGCTGGATTGCCCGGAAACAGGCTGATCAGCTTCACGCCATAAACCTCTCTGAGTACGCCGGGCATAATCCCGAGCTTGTTAACCCCGTCAATATCCATCGCCGTGCGTAGCGGCAGTTTGGCTTTGCCATCTGACACAGAAACCATCGCTTCTGCCACCAGATCAATCGCCTTGGTCATGGGCAGGTGGCGGCGGACATCTTCAGCGCTCGCGACAATCATAGGCCCAGCACCTCTTCTAAAATGGCGGTGTATTCTGCGGGGCGGGTCACATAGGGAAAGTGGCTGCCTGTGGCAAAATGGAAGGCTTTGGCAGGCAAAGCCGCGCGAAGCTGGGCGCGCATTGGGGCTGAAATCAGGTGGTCATCCCCCACATCAATGATGAAGGTTTTGCTTTTCGGCAGCGCCGGCGCGGGCAACTCGGGCGCGTATTTCAGCAGCTTGAGGCGGGCCACGAGTTCGCCCGCTGGAATGCGACTTTCCACCTCCCCGATCAGCAGCGCGCTAAGGGCGGCGTTGGGGTGCGGCACGGCCCATTGGGCCAGTCCGGTGGTGAAACCTTGGCGCAAGTCAGCAATCGGCGTGGCGTCTAGATCAAGCGCATAAGGCATGGCTTGGTCGATGCCTTTTACCGAGGCCAGTGTGTTAGCAGCGATCAACCC
This sequence comes from Alphaproteobacteria bacterium, assembly GCA_024279075.1. Classification (GTDB taxonomy): domain Bacteria; phylum Pseudomonadota; class Alphaproteobacteria; order Rhodobacterales; family Rhodobacteraceae; genus UBA3077. Next base: position 3,831 of record JAJRRX010000005.1, read on the forward strand.
GCTAAAAAGCGAAGGCTGCGCGGCGGCAAGATATTGCGCCAAATATCCCCCCATCGACGACCCAAGAAGAACCGCGCCTCGCATGCCTTCCTCGGCCATCAGCGCCGTAACATCTACCGCCCAATCCTCCAACCCGCCGCTATCGGGGTAGGAGAGCGCCAAAATCTGCGCCCGCCCGTGCAGGGCCTCGATTTGCTGCCAGAAAATATCCGCCCGCCCCAGTGTGCCGGGGAGGAGGATGAGCTTGGGGCCAGTGTTCCCCAGCTTCAAAACACCCCAATCGCGGTGATTTATAACGGCGCGTCGCTCGGGGTGCTGAGCGCTAAAAGCATCGCGGCTCTTTACAAAATGGCTCATTTTACACCTCGATCAACACTTTACCATCGGTTTTGCGGGTGGCTTCGGCCAGCCCACTCACCACATCCCGTAGCTTGATGCGCGCTGAAATATCAGTGCGCCAACGGCCATCGGCGAAGCGGGCTTGCACCTCACCAACTACGCGCATTTGGTCTGCCGGCGGGGTGGTGCGCATCCATTTGGTGAGCCAAAATCCTTCGATTTGTTTGTCCATGAAAATGAGCTGGCCAAGTTGGGTAAGGGTGGGCGGGGTGCCAGCAAGATTGCCATAAATCACCCAGCGCGCCCCGTTTGGCATATTGGCAAACACCTGCTCGGAGGTTTGGTCCGCCACCGCATCGAGGAAAACCCGAGGCTTTAGCGCGCGGCTGGCTTTGGTAAAATTGTCTGTGAAATCAGCGCTGGTTACATCCAGCACCTCCGTTGCACCCAGCGCTTTCAGCGAGGCCATTGCATCGGCGCGGCGCACCAAGGCGATGGTCTCCAGCCCCAAATCCCTCGCCAACCCGATCATCAGCTTGCCAAGCTGGCTGGCTGCTGCCGAGATCACCAGCGCCGATTTCCCCTGCGCCGCGATGTCCACCATTGCCATGGCGGTCAGCGGGTTCACAATCTGCGCCGCACCGTCCGCGTCCGAAATATCATCCCGCAGCGGAATGCAGTTCATCGCCTCGCAGAGCACAAACTCCGCCCAAGCCCCCGCTGCGGCTGCCACAAAAGCCACCCGCTTGCCCAGCAGCGCTTCGGCCCCTGCGCCTGCTTCCACCACCTCGCCGCAGCCCTCAAAACCCGCCGCCGCGCCCTTCACGCGCGGCTGGCCGTTTTCGCCTTTAATGAAGTGGAGGTCTGACGGGTTCACCGAGGCTGCCTTGAGCTTGATCACCACTTGCCCCGCACCCGCCTCGGGCACCGGCAGCTCCGCCGCTTCTAACCAATCCGCCGCATTCTCGATGCGTGGCCCCGTTGCCCGCCCCGAATATCCATCCTCTTTCAAAATCACGGCAAACATCGGCGGTCCTCTCGGTTATAAAAAATCCAGCAGGGCGCTCAACGTTTCTTCCGGCGCTTCTTCTGGTAAAAAATGCCCGCCGGGCACGGCGTGGCCTTGCACATCCTGAGCCACTTCTCGCCAAGTGGCAAGCACATCATAAGCGCTGCCAACGAAGCCCGCTTGCCCCCAAAGCGCCAGCAGGGGCATGGGCAATTTTTTAGTGTTGGCGCGGTCATGCTCAAGATCGATCCCCGCCGAGGCGCGGTAGTCTTCGCAGGTGGCATGAATAACCTCGGGCTTTTGAAAGCAGCGCAAATATTCAGCGTGGGCCTCGGGGGTAATGGCATCGCCGGTGCGGCCCCATGCGCCAAGCTTAGTGCGCAGGTAAAAGGCAGGGTCATCCCCGATGAGCTTTTCGGGGTAGCCCTTGGGTTGGATTAGGAAAAACCAATGATAGTAAGCGCTTGCGAAGCGCATATCGGTGGTTTCATACATATGAAGCGTGGGCGCGATATCCAGCACCGCCAGTTTTTCAACCCTTTCCGCGTGATCCTGCGCCAGCCGATGCGCCACGCGTGCGCCGCGATCATGACCCACCAGTTTGAAGCGCTCAAAGCCAAGCGCAGCCATGACCTCGACCATATCCAGCGCCATTGCCCGCTTGGAATAGGGGGTGTGGTTGGCGTCACTCTCGGGCGTGCCGCTATCGCCATAGCCACGCAAATCGGGGATGATGAGCGTGAATTGTTGAACCAAGGCGGGGGCGATTTTGTGCCAGATTACATGGGTTTGCGGGTAGCCGTGCAGCAATAAAAGCGGCGGGCCGCTGCCGCCTTTACGCAGGTGGATTTCAGTACCAGAGGTTTTTATCCGTGCGGTTTCCAACCCTTCAAACATCGCTACATCCGCCCGTATTTATCAGCAAAGCGCTCGATATCATCTTCGCTCAGGTCGGCACCCGATTGCACCTCGATCAGCTCCAATGGCGCATCGCCCGGGTTTTCCAGAGCGTGCATCACCCCGACCGGAATATAAATCGACTGGTTTTCTGACAGGCGCAAAACCTCGTCGCCTTTGGTAACCCGCGCAGTGCCACGCACCACCACCCAATGTTCCGCCCGCTTCTGGTGCCGCTGCAGTGAAAGCTTGCCGCCGGGCTTTACGGTGATCCGCTTCACGAGGTATCGCGTGCCTTCATCCACTTTATCATAGCTACCCCAAGGGCGGTAAACATCGCGGTGGAAGGCCACCTCGGGCCGCCCTTCGGCGCTCAGCTGCGCCACCAGCGGCCCAACCTCGGACACCCGCGCCTTAGGGGCAATAAAAACCGCGTCTTTTGTTTCAACAATCACCATATCTTCGCAGCCCACCGCAGCCACCAAGCGGCTTTGGGCGTTAATATAATTTCCGCGCCCACCTAAGCTAACCACATCGCCAAGCTCGCAATTTTCAGCCCCGTCTTTGGGGCTCGCCTCCCACAAGGCGGCCCAAGAGCCGATATCGCTCCAGTCGGCATCCAATGGCAGCATGACGATGTTTTTAGCCTTTTCCATTACCGCATAGTCAATGGACTCTGACGGGCAGGCAAGAAAGGCGGCTTCATCAAAACGTAGGAAATCAAGATCAGCGCGGCGGCCCTGAAAGGCGGCTTGGCAGGCGCTCAGGATATCGGGGCGAAACTTTTTGAGGGCGGAAAGGTAGGCACTGGCGCGAAACATGAATATGCCGCTATTCCAGTAATAATCACCTGACGCAAGATAGCGCTCGGCCGTAGCCGTATCGGGTTTTTCGACAAAGCCTTGCACGCTAAAGCCAGCGCCGCTAGCGGCGCCCGTGCGGATATAGCCAAAGCCGGTTTCAGCGCGGGTTGGCGGAATGCCAAAGGTGAGAAGATCGCCCCCCGCTGCCAGTGCCAGCCCTACGGTTACGGCTTTAGTAAAGCTGTTGGAATCTGGAATGCGGTGGTCTGCGGGCATGACCAAAAGCACTGGATCCGCACCGCCTGCCTGCGCCTCCAAAGCCCCTAGGGCAATGGCGGGGGCGGTGTTGCGGCCCGCTGGCTCTAGCAATATCGGCGCTTGCAGGCCAAGTTGGCGCATTTGCTCTGCGGCCAAAAAGCGGGACTCCTCGTTGCAAACCAGGAGAGGGGGGAGGTGTGCCAGCCCTGAAAGGCGATTAAGGGTATCTTGCAGCAGGGTTTGGCCACCATCAAGCGCAAGGTATTGCTTGGCGTAGTGCTGGCGCGAAAGCGGCCAGAGCCGAGTGCCAACGCCGCCAGCCAGAATGAGGGGTTGTAGGGGGAAAGGGGCGTCCATCTGGCTCCTGCCTGTGTGGTTTTGTTGCGCTTTCGTTAACCTTTATGGCGCTAAACCTTAACAAATCGTCAACGCCTGTGGCAATGGGCAATGATTAGGTTTGAAACGATTGGTTTGGACGTATTTTGAAAACTCGTAAACCTTCTAATCGCTTGAATACTAACAATATATGCGGATACCACTCCCTCTACTAAACTAGTTTAGTAGAGTGGGTTCTCGCTTAAGAAATTAAGCCGTACCATTTATTAACCTGTAATTGCATTTCAACAAACCGCTTGCACAATTTTCGCCCTGTGGGCTACTCTTGCCCCTGTAAGGGGGAGTGGTGTTTGGCTAAGCGTGTTTTAATCGTTGAAGACGAACCAAATATCGTCGAGTCCCTACGCTTTTTGCTGGAGCGGGAG
>JAJRRX010000095.1 GCA_024279075.1 Alphaproteobacteria bacterium
AGCCAGATGTTGCCGCGAAAGCGGGCAGGGTCCATCGGCACGCCCGCCTTCTCGGAAAGCTCGGCCAGCGAGGCAAGGTTAAGGATCGAAATCGAGGGAAACGGGCTGTCTGTCATGCCGCGGTCCGGCGCGGCGACCAGTGCCTTGGGCTGGGCGCGGTTTTCCGGCACAAATTGCGTGAGCCAGTCAATAAATCCTGCGTGCTCCGCCTCGTTTTCGGGGTTAAACCGGAATGGCGGATGATCAGGATGCGTCAGCACCATATCACTGCCCGCCACATATTGGCTGATCGCAATCGCCTGTAGCTCGGGGGCTTTCGCCCCGCGAATGAAGTTGTTGCACGGCGTCCATGCGGGAGCATCCGTATCAAACTTGCTGGACTCATGGGCCACGGCCCACACGCGGTCATTCAGCATGGTTTTGCCAGTTTCCAGCTTAATGGCATCCAGCGCCATGCGCCCGATGCCCTTAATCGGGTGGCAAAATATATGCGCGACCGAAGGCATGTTTACTCAGCCTTTTTCTTTTTGAACCCGTTGATGATGTTGCCAAACACATCCGGCTTCACGCCCTGCGAGCGCATGATGAAATACTGCTGCAAGAAGGTGATGGTGTTGTTGGCCACCCAGTAAATAACCAGACCCGAGGCAAAGCCACCGAGCATAAACATAAACACCCACGGCATCCAAGCCAAGATCATCGCTTGGGTTTTCTCAGTGGGGGCGGGGTTTAGCTTTTGCTGCATCCACATGGTAATGCCCATCAGGATGGGGAACAAGCCGATGGAGAGCAATGAGGGTGCCCAAGACACATCATAGGGCAGCAGGCCAAACAGATTGATCCAGCTTGAAGGGTCCGGCGCGGAAAGGTCTTGTATCCAGCCAATAAACGGTGCGTGGCGCATCTCGATGGTGACAAACAGCACTTTGTAGAGCGAAAAGAAAATCGGGATTTGGATGAAAATCGGCAAGCAACCCGCCGCCGGATTTACCCCCTCTTTCTTATAAAACGCCATGGTTTCTTTTTGCAGCGCTTGTTTATCATCCGCATAGCGCTCCTTCATCTTCGCCATCTCGGGCTGAAGCTTTTTCATTTTCGCCATAGATACCGCCGATTTATAGGCCAGCGGGAAGAGCAGCAGCTTTACAATCAGGGTGAGGCCAATAATGGCGAGGCCCATATTGCCTACAAGGCTGTGTACCCATGCCAGCAAGCTTTGCATCGGCTTGGTGATAAAATAAAACCAGCCCCAATCGATTGAGTCAATAAAGCGGTCAATATTGCGGTCGGCCTCATAGGCTTTTACGATATCAACTTCCTTGGCACCGGCAAAAAGCGAGGTGGTAATTTCAGCAACCTCACCCGCAGCCACATCCATTGCTGGCAGTCGCATATCGGCTTGGTAGGCATTGTTGGCCGGGGTATATTTGGCCACCGACGTAAAGCCCATGCCCGATTGCGGCACCATAGTTGCCATCCAGTACTTGGCGGTAAAGCCGATCCAGCCGTTTTCTTCTACCTTCACGATATCAACATTACCATCCCCGGGCACCACGTCAAAATCAGGCATATCCTTATATTTTATCTCGTCCAGCTCGCCATCAGAAACCCGCACCAACCCTTCATGCGAAAGATAAAAGCCCTCTGTTTCCGGCTCGCCGTGATGCACAATAATGCCGTAAGGTGCCAAACGCACGGTATCACCCGTTGTGTTTTCCACGCTTTGCTGAATATCAAACATGTATTGCTCATCAACCGAGATCGTACGGCGGAAAATCAAGCCCGCGCCGTTATCCCATTTGAGCGTGATCGGCGATGTGTCTGTTAGGGTAATGCCGCTTTCCAGCTGCCAAAGCGTGTTGGCATTGGGGGTGCCGCCACCATTGCCCGAAGCCGTGCCTGCCCAACCCCAAACCGCATAAAACGGTTCTACCGAGCCAACGGGCGCCAGCAAAACCACCTTTTCGGACTCGTCGCCAAGGTTTACGTTATATTCATTGAGGTGAAGATCATCTATCCGGCCCCCCTGCAAAGAGATCGTGCCCGAAAGCTCAGCCGTGCGAATATCAACCCGCCCCGCCTCAACCTCAGCCATATCGGTTTCAACGGGGGTGGCAACATTGCCGCCCGAAACTGTGGGGGGAGTAGACGAGCCATCACCCGCCACAGGCGGTGTGAGCGTGCCTTCGGGTAAGGCGGCCAACTGGTCACCAAGGTCGGCTGGCTGCTCTTGCGGGAAGAAGATCGTCCACCCGAAAATCACGGCCATGCTCAGCACAATCGCCAGAATCATATTTTTGTTTTGGTCTTCCATAGGAAACACTCCGCCTCGCGGTCAAAATTCGTCAGTTTGGGTTCAACAGGTTGGGGGGCCAAAGGTCAAGGGTTTTTGGCCTTTTGCGGCGGTTTGGCGGCAATTCGTTGCAGGGAAGTGAAGTCAAACATGTTAGGGTCGAGCAAATGGCTGGGGTTACCATTGGTGAGCGCTTTAAAAATCACGTTGCGCCGGCCGGGGCTGTTGGCCTCCCAACCATCCAGCAAACGCTTTATTTGCTGGCGTTGCAGGCCATCTTGTGAACCGCAGAGATCACACGGAATAATCGGATACTCCATCGCCGCCGCGAATTTCTCACAATCCGCCTCGGCCACGTTAATCAGTGGGCGCAAAACATAAAGGTCTTGCGCGTCATTCAAAAGCTTACCCGGCATGGCGGCAAGCTTGCCACCGTGAAATAGGTTCATAAAGAAGGTCTCCAAAGCATCGTCCCGATGATGCCCCAGCACCACGGCTGAGCAGCCCTCCTCCCGCGCGATCCGGTAAAGATTGCCGCGCCGCAGCCGCGAGCATAGCGCGCAAAAGGTCTTTGTATCCGGCACTTTATCAACCACAATCGAATAGGTATCCTGATACTCGATCCGATGCGGCACGCCCATTTTCTCGAGGAATTCCGGCAGCACTGTGGCTGGAAAGTTCGGCTGCCCCTGATCAAGGTTCACCGCCAACAGCTCCACCGGCAGTAGCCCGCGCCATTTCAGCTCAATCAGCGCCGCAAGCAGCGTGTAGCTATCTTTCCCGCCAGAAAGGCACACCATCCACTTGGCCCTACGCTCGACCATAGCATAAGTTTCCACTGCCTCACGCACCTGCCGAATTATCCGCTTACGCAGCTTCTTAAAGCTGGTTGTGGAAGGCGCGCCGTAAAACAGCGGGTGAAAGTCATCGGGGTCAGTTTGCATGGCTGGCAAATACGCATTTCTGTACGCGGGCGCAAGGGCGGTTCCTTTTAAGATAAGTAAAATCGAGCCGCGAACAGGATGAAGGCGGGCGCTGCAGGGCAGAGATCATCGTAAATTTTCCGTCTATCGAGATAGGATTCAAAGAATTTACGGTATCGGCGCTTTCAATCGCTTCAATCGCGGCCTCTACTTTTTAAGGGCTGACGCAAATAGCGCCGAAAAGGCGTTATTATGGGCCGCATGGGAAAGAGTCGTATGAGCAATATAAGCAGGATCGTTTGCTCGGGTATTTGATGGACCACACAGGGCTGGACCTCAGCCTCGGGGAATCCCGTCAAGCCGTACATTGCCCGGCAGTGGAGTGCTTGCAAACCATGAGTGGGGACGCAGGCAATCAGAATATCCGCAGCCCGCTATTGCTCAGGTCGCTTAGCGCCCGCCTTGTTTGACCTTGAAGTGGATCGCATTGAGCCAAACAAACGGTTAATAGCGGTCCAGCGGGCGATTCTGCCACGCTTTAATTTCTGGAATCCGCCTCACACGGGTGTGATGGGCATCCGCGCGGAGGTGAGCCTGATGCGCCTCACTCGTTGCAGTTCAAACGACCCAGCCCAGTCGCGTGGCGTGGCCAGCTCACAACTGCCTGCCGCGAAATTGTGCCGCTCCTTTAACCGCGTAATATGCGCAAAAAGAGAATGACTTTGGGAAAGAAGCCTACAGCCGAATTTAGACCGGGGGCGGTGCGGGAAGCACTGACGAGCGGACTATTCACTACCCGGCAGGCGAAACGTAGTATCAACGTGAGGGGCGAAAGCAGGTTGCTGCTGATTTTGGGGGTGGATTTTCAACGCTGAGCCACCGGATCCAGCAAGACCGGAAGAATCCATAGAAGCCAAGAATGCAAACCGATCTGGAGCACGAGATTACCGAGCTTCGCAAAGAAAACCACTTTTTTTGCGCGAGGAGAGGGACGTGTTAAAAAAGCCACAATCCAATGGCCGGCAGGAGATTGGAGCAATCACTGAGAGGTTTCTCCACGAGCCAAAAGCCTTCGCCAAGCGCCCGAATTCCGTAACCGACTGCCACATGACCCCATTTGAAAGCTCCGCGCGACAGTCGGTTGCTAAACACGCGCCAAATGGCGTAACAACACAAAAGGCTCTGGTTCACGCTGGATGACAATCTAGGGGCGGGTCAAGGGCTCCTAATGCAGGAGCGTCGGTCTGGTCTTCTCGACGATCCAGCCGTGTTTGCAGCCAGTCCAACACTTCATCCTCAACCCATCCCACTCTGTTGGGGCCGAGTTGTGTCCGCTTAGGGAACGTCCCTGCCTTTTCCAGTCGGGCCACGTGTTGTGGCGAGTATAGGATCAACTCCTTGAGCTGGCGTTTTAAAAGTATCCGCATCTCGATCTCTCCATGTTTGAAGAGCATCGCGATGCCCTAGGTTACGAC
>JAJRRX010000096.1 GCA_024279075.1 Alphaproteobacteria bacterium
CGTGTTTGGCTACGCTGACCAAGGTGGCGCTGGCATCATCCAAGGCGCACTGGATACCGGCGCGTTTGATACCTTCGTGATGGGCGACGGCATGAAATCCCAAGCGCTGATCGACAATATTGGTGATGATCTCAACGGCTCCATCGGCACCCAGCCCGGCTCTGCTGGCCCTGGCGCCAAGAAGCTGGCTGAAATGCTGACAGGTATTGCTGGCACGCCAGACGGCCCGTTCACTGCTGAAAGCTATGACGCAGCGGCGCTGATCGCGCTGGCCATCCAAGCTGGTGGCTCTGCTGACCGCGCCTCCATCGCGGCACAGGTTCTCAACGTGGCCAATGCGCCCGGCGAGCAGATCGGTGTTGGCGAGCTGGCCAAGGGCCTAGAGATCCTCGCCAATGGCGGCGAGATTGATTACCAAGGCGCATCAGACGTAGAGCTGATTGGCCCGGGTGAAGCCGCTGGCTCTTACCAAGAGTATGTGGTTGAAGACGGCGCGTTCAAAGTGCTACGCATCCGCTAAGGCGACTTACTAAATTTAAACAGCCCGGCTTTTGTCGGGCTGTTTGCATACACGGGGTGGTTAAATATGATCAAGGTGGAGAACCTGCACATGCATTTCGGCGGCATTCGCGCTGTAGATGGCACGTCGCTAGAGATCAAAAAAGGCAGCATCACAGGGCTGATCGGGCCAAATGGCGCGGGTAAAACCACGCTGTTTAACGTGGTCGCGGGCCATTATAAGCCCACCTCAGGCAAGGTGTTTTTGGATGGCGAAGACGTGAGCGGCCAAAAGCCCCACGAGCTGTTCGGCAAGGGCCTGCTGCGCACCTTCCAGATCGCCCACGAATTTTCTACGCTGACCGTGCGGGATAACCTAATGATGGTGCCGCCTGCGCAATCCGGCGAAACCCTGTGGAACGCATGGTTCCACGGCAAGCAAGTAAAGGCCGAGGAGATAAAACTCCGCGAAAAAGCCGACGAAGTTATCGAATTCCTTGAAATATCCCATGTGGCGGATGAGCTTGCAGGCAACCTATCTGGTGGCCAGAAAAAGCTGCTAGAGCTGGGCCGCACTATGATGACAGACGCCAAAATCGTGTTTCTTGATGAAGTTGGCGCGGGCGTAAACCGCACCCTCCTGAACACCATCGGAGACGCCATCCTGCGCCTCAACACCGAACGCGGCTACACCTTCTGCATGATCGAGCATGACATGGATTTCATCAGCCGCCTCTGCGCCCCCGTGATCTGCATGGCCGAAGGTAAAGTGCTGGCCCAAGGCACCGCCGAAGAGGTGAAATCCAACGAGCAGGTGATCGAAGCCTATCTTGGCACCGGATTGAAAAACAAAAAGGCAAGCGCATGAGCTACCTCATTGGCGATAAAATGACAGGCGGATACGGCAAGGGTGCCGATATTCTGCACGAATGCACCATAGCCGTGGAAAAGGGAGAGATCGCCGTGATTGTCGGGCCGAACGGCGCGGGCAAATCCACCGCCATGAAGGCAATTTTCGGGATGCTGAACCTGCGCGAAGGCTGCGTTAAGCTTGATGGCAAAGACATCACCACGATGTCTCCGCAGGATAAGGTAAAGGCCGGCATGGGCTTTGTGCCGCAAACCAGCAATGTGTTTACCGGCATGACCGTGCAGGAAAACCTCGAAATGGGCGCCTATATCCGTGATGACGATTTTATGGGCACCATGGAGCAGGTGTTTGATCTGTTCCCGATCCTGAAGGAAAAGCGCAAGCAGCACGCGGGCGAACTTTCCGGCGGCCAGCGCCAGCAAGTCGCCGTAGGCCGCGCCCTGATGACCCAGCCCAAAGTGTTGATGCTCGACGAGCCGACGGCGGGGGTCAGCCCCATCGTGATGGACGAACTTTTTGACCGCATCATCGAGGTGGCCAAAACCGGCATCGCCATTTTGATGGTCGAGCAAAACGCCCGCCAAGCGCTGAATATCGCCGATAAAGGCTATGTGCTTGTGCAGGGTCGCAACCGTTTCACCGACACGGGCGAGGCCTTGCTGGCCAACCCCGAAGTCCGCAAATCTTTCCTTGGGGGCTGAACTGTGCTGAAAGCCCTCGCCATTCTCCCCCTACTCGCAGCCCCTGCCAGCGCTTATACCTTTGTGTATCAGTGCGAAATGGGCATGGGTGGGGCGGTTGTGACCGATGACACACCCGATAGGTTGCGTTTCGAGATCACCTACGAGTTTGATCAGCCCGTGGGCTGGCTGGATGGCACGCCGGGAAATATAGAAATAACGCTCAGTGAAACAAATGAATTTGTCATTGTAGCCTCCACCGAGCGGCTGCCAGATAGCAGCCCAGTTCATGAAATTACGATCCACACCTCCGGCAGCGCGACTTACCAGATGAGCCAGCCAGAAAACACCTTCCTCTGGGTTGGAGAATGCGAAAATATGAGGCCCCTAGATGACTGATATCCTAAACGCGCTTGCCCTTATGTCAAACTATGTGTTTGTGCCCGGCCTTGCCTATGGCAGCCAGCTGGCGCTCGGGGCGCTGGGGGTTACGCTGATTTATTCCATCCTGCGCTTTTCCAATTTCGCCCATGGCGATACCATGGCCTTTGGCGCCATGCTCACCATTCTGGCCACATGGTGGCTGCAAAGCATGGGCATATCGGCGGGGCCACTGCCCACGGCGCTGCTGGCTCTGCCCATCGGCATTGCCGGAACGGTGCTATTTGTAATCGCCACCGACCGGATGGTTTATCGCTATTATCGCAAAGTAAAAGCCGCCAGTATTGTGACCATGATGGCAAGCGTTGGTGTGATGTTTGTGATGAACGGCGTGGTGCGCGTGGTGATTGGCCCCGGTGAGCAGCGCTTTGCCGATGGTGAGCGCTTCATCATAAAAGCCCGCGAATTCAAGGAGATGACGGGGTTAGCCGAGGGTATCAGCATCCGTACCACGCAGGCGATCACGGTGCTTGTTACCATCATTGTGGTCGCCATGCTGTTCTGGTTTTTGCAAAAATCCCGCACCGGAAAGGCCATGCGCGCCTATGCCGATAACGAGGACCTCGCCCTGCTATCGGGCATCGACCCCGACAAAGTGGTGCTGGTCGCATGGATCATCGCCGCTACACTCGCCACTATCGCGGGCACGCTTTATGGCCTCGATAAATCCTTCAAGCCCTTCACCTATTTCCAGCTCCTGCTACCGATATTCGCCGCTGCCATTGTTGGTGGCATCGGCAATCCGCTCGGCGCAGTCGCGGGCGGCTTCATCATCGCCTTTTCCGAGATGGGCTTCACCTATGCCTACAAGCGGTTCGTGGCCTATGTAACCCCGGGGGATTGGGTGCCAGACGGCCTCCTCCAGCTCCTCTCCACCGATTATAAATTTGCCGTTAGTTTTGTCATCCTCGTCTTGGTGCTGCTCGTTAGGCCCACAGGTATTTTCAGGGGGAAAGTGCTATGAAGAACGTCATCCTATTCGCCCTTATGGGCTTGGCTTTCATCCTTGCTGGCGAGTTCCAAAGCTGGAGCTTTTCACTGACGATTTTGAACCTCTGCCTGATCTCCGCCGTGATGGCTCTCGGCGTTAACATCCAGTGGGGCTATGCGGGCATATTCAATGTGGGCATCATGGGCTTTGCCGCGCTTGGCGGGGCCGCCGCCGTGCTGGTTAATGCCGCTCCCGTGCCAGAGGCTTGGGCCGCTGGCGGTGTGGGTATTCTGGCGTCCGGCGTGGCTTTGCTGGCTGTGATCGGCCTGATTGTGCTGATCCGCAGAAAGCTTTCCGGCCAGCTCCGGCGCTATGCCACCATTATTGCCGTGATCGGCGGTTTTTTTGTCATTCGGCTGGTTTATGACCCAGCCGTAGAGGCGATTGAGTCCATTGATCCGGCAAAAACCGGCTTCCTCGGCGGGCTTGGCCTGCCGATCATTTTTAGCTGGGCCGTGGGCGGAGTTTTCGCCGCTGGTGGCGCGTGGGTGGTAGGCAAAGTGGCGCTTGGGCTGCGGTCAGATTACCTCGCCATTGCCACGCTGGGGATTTCCGAAATCATCATCGCGATTTTGAAAAACGAAGATTGGCTGACACGCGGGGTTAAAAACGTATCCACACTCAAACCTGCCGTGCCAACGGCCATCGAGCTGCAAAACGCCCCGTGGTTTCAGGACCTCGCGGCGAATTTTGACGCCAATGTCATCGTGGCCTCCGGCATATTTGTAAAACTCTCCTACGCCGTGCTGTTCACCATCGTGCTGCTGCTCATCCTCTGGCTTTCCGAAAAGGCGCTCAAATCGCCGTGGGGCCGGATGATGCGCGCCATTCGCGATAATCGCGACGCGGCCCAAGCCATGGGCAAAGACGTAACGCGCCGCCACCTGCAAACCTTCATCATCGGCTCTGCCGTGGTTGGCATTGCCGGCGCCATGCTCACCACGATGGACGCCCAATTTACCCCCGGCACCTATAACCCGCTGCGCTTCACCTTCCTGATCTGGGTGATGGTTATTGTCGGTGGTTCGGGCAATAACTGGGGTTCCATCCTTGGTGGTTTCCTGATCTGGTTTGTCTGGATCGAAGCTGAACGTTTTGGCCCGTTGATGATGGAGCTGGTGACCTCGGGCATGGACCCTGAAAGCCCGCTGCGCACCAACCTGATGGACTCCGCCGCCCACCTCCGGCTCTTCTTGATGGGGGCGATATTGCTCATTGTGCTGCGTTTTAGCCCGCGCGGGTTGATACCTGAAAAATGATCGATTGGGACGACGCCTTTCAAAACGGGAAATACATCCTTGGGGCCGAGGCGTATTTAGGCATGTGGCAGGAGAAATCGGCCGGTTTTCGCGCCGCCTTGCCCGAGGCGCAGCAAGCGCTTAGCCAACCCTATGGTGAACATTCGCGCGAGGTCTATGATCTGTTTCTGCCCGAAGGCACGCCTAAAGGTGTGGTTATTTTCATCCACGGCGGCTATTGGCTATCGCTTGATCAACGCTTGTGGTCCCATCTCGCGGCAGGCCCGTTGGCGCATAGCTATGCTGTAGCCATGCCCGGCTATCGGCTCTGCCCCGAGGTAGGTATTGGCGACATCACCCAAAGTATTGCGCAGGCGGTTACGGCGATAGCAGAGCGCATTGAAGGCCTTATTATTCTATGTGGCCACTCGGCGGGTGGCCACCTAACGGCGCGCATGGCTTGCGCGGATTTAACCTTGCCTGCCGCCACGCGCATCAAGAGATATGTAAGCATAAGCGGAGTGCACGACCTGCGACCGCTGACAAAAACTGGCATGAACGAGACCCTTGGCTTAAGCCTGCAAAATGCCGCCGCTGAAAGCCCGGCGCTAAAAACGCCGCGTGCGGGGGTGGACCTGCTCGCCTGGGTCGGAGCAGAAGAGCGCCCCGAGTTTCTGCGGCAAAATGATTTGCTTGCTAATATTTGGCTTGGCGGGCTAGCGACGACGCAGGCTGTGCATGCCCAAGGCCACCATCATTTTAGTGTTGTCGGTGAGCTTGCCGAGGCCCAAAGCCCGCTCACCAAAGCCCTAATCACCTAAAGCGTTTCGGCTTTGGGTTGAAACGATCTGATTGACGCAAATCAAAGCGCCGCTTTCTTTTTGCGCCGATACTCGCACGGAAAGGAGGCCGATCATGACCGATATCGCTGCCCGTAAAGCCAAGTTGCTAGAAAAGCTGAACGAGATGAATAGCCGCCTCGCGCAGATCGAAGATGCGTTGGATGACCCTATCCCGAAGGACGCGGAGGATGCCGCCCAAGAGCGCGAAGATGATGAAGTGCTTGAGGAAGTTGGCCATGCTGCAGCACGGGAGAAGGCCATGATTGTGGCGGCGCTAGAGCGGGTTGTTTCAGGCGAATATGGCCACTGCGCCCAATGCGGCGATGATATTTCCGCGGCACGGCTGGATGTGCTACCCTACACCCCTGTATGCGCAAAATGCGCCAAGTAAAGGAGCCATAATATGGCCTTTGAAGCCCTGAAAATTCGCCTGTTGATGATACTGGATGAAGCCACGCACCAGCCCGAAGACCTGCATGAGCTTCAAGAAGAATTGCGTGAGGAAATTGCGGGGCTTAAAGCGCAGGGCCTGCCGGTGCCCGAGGACATTACCAAGCTGGAAGACCGGCTTGAGGCAGCGTTGAACTTGCCCAAAGGCTAAGCCGGCAGCATGCTGCATGACGTTAGGCGTGTGGTTTACCGATGTCTTCGCATGCTGAAGTATAACGCGCCTCCACTTTACCTATAATTTCCACGCACTCGATCTGCTTATTGGCTTATGATAACTAGATTCCTAGGTATCTAGTTATCTATTATCCTTATTAAGTGTGTTATTACAATCTCTTATCCTAAACGGAAAGCATGATTGCGCGCAAAAATTATGGGGATTCTTCCCCCTCACCTATACCCGACTAAAAAACTTCACATGCAAATCTTGTAATATGTTATCAGCCCCCTATCTAAGGTCAAACAGAAATTCAGGAGCGATATCATGACCCCCGACGTAAAAGCCTTTTTTGACAATGCCACCAACACCGTTTCCTACGTGGTAAAAGACCCGAACAGCGCCAAATGTGCCATCATCGATTCCGTGCTGGATTTTGACTATGCCTCCGGCCACACCGACACAAAGTCCGCTGATGAGGTCATCGCCTATATCAAAGCCGAAAACCTTGAGCCTGAGTGGTTGCTCGAGAGCCATGTCCACGCCGACCACCTCTCGGCTGCGCCCTATATACAGGCCGAAGTCGGTGGTAAAATCGGCATTGGCGACCAGATTTCGGTGGTGCAAGATGTATTTGGCAAGGTCTTCAATGAAGGTACCCAATTCCAGCGCGACGGCTCGCAATTCGATAAGCTTTTCAAAGAGGGTGATACCTTTAAGATCGGCGACCTTGAGGTGAATGTCATGCACACGCCAGGCCACACCCCCGCCTGCCTGACCTATGTGGTTGAGGATGCCGCTTTTGTCGGCGACACCATGTTTATGCCTGATTTTGGCACCGCCCGCTGTGATTTCCCCGGTGGCTCTGCCGAAACCCTCTATAGCTCGATCCAGAAAATCCTCAGCCTGCCCGACGAGACCAAAATCTTTGTTGGCCATGATTATAAAGCCCCGGGGCGGGATGAGTTCGCGTGGGAAACCACCGTGGCCGAGCAAAAGGCCCGCAACATCCACGTGGCTGCTGGCAAAGATAAAAACACCTTCATCGAAATGCGCACCAAGCGCGATGCCGAGCTCAACGTTCCCAAGTTGATTGTGCCCGCCATTCAAGTTAACATGCGCGCTGGTCAAATGCCCGAGCCAGATGCAAACGGGCAAGTTTATTTGAAGGTGCCGGTCAATGCTCTTTAATCTGTTTAAGCCCAAAAACACCAAGCAAATCGGTGGTATAACCGCCACCGAGATTGATCCGAACTATACGGTCACAGGGCAAATCTCTGTGGCCGATGTGGCCAATATTAAAGCCGCCGGTTTTGATACGGTGATGTGCAATCGCCCCGATGGCGAAGCCGCAGACCAGCCCGCCGCCGCGCAAATCCAACGCGCGGTTGAAAAGGCAGGGATGAAGTTTTTCTACGTGCCGATGGGCCGCTCTATGGCCCCCAATACCCTGAGTGATTTCAAAGCGGTAACCGATGGCGATAACGGCAAGGTCTTTGCCTATTGCCGCAGTGGCAACCGCTGCACCATCCTCTGGAAATCAACCCGCAGCTAGGCAATCAAGGGGGCGGAGATGCTCCCTTACCCTTTCAGGAGCCGGCAATGAAACGGTTTTTCCCCATTCTGGACTGGTCCCGCGATTACACCCGCGAAACCCTGAGCCAAGACCTCGTGGCGGCCGTCATCGTCACCATCATGCTGATTCCGCAATCGCTGGCCTATGCACTACTCGCGGGCCTGCCCGCCGAGGTTGGCCTCTACGCCTCCATCGCGCCTCTGCTCATCTACGCCATCTTCGGCTCCTCCCGCGCACTGGCCGTTGGCCCTGTGGCCGTGGCCTCCTTGATGACAGCCGCAGCGGTAGGCGACCTCGCCGCCCAAGGCACGCCGGAATACCTCGGGGCCGCCATCGCGCTTGCCTTCCTTTCGGGCCTAATGTTGCTCGCCATGGGGTTCCTGCGCCTCGGCTTCCTCGCCAATTTCCTATCCCACCCCGTCATCTCGGGCTTCATCACCGCCTCGGGCATCATCATCGCCGCTGCCCAGCTCAAGCACATTTTTGGCGTCAATGCAGGGGGCCACAATCTTTATGAACTCGCCGTATCCCTTTGGGAGCACGCAGGCGAAATCAACCTCCCGACACTGGCGATAGGGTCTTTCACTGCGGGGTTCCTGTTTTGGGCGCGTAAAGGCCTAAAGCCCTTGCTGCTTAAGCGCGGCGTGCAGCCCAAGCTGGCGGATATCCTCGCCAAAACCGGCCCTGTTGCAGCTGTGGCGCTTACCACCCTTGCCACCTTTGCTTTTGGCCTAGATGCCCAAGGCGTCAAGATCGTTGGCCAAGTGCCCTCCGGCCTGCCCGTGCCCACCCTGCCCCCGCTCGATTTCCAACTCTGGCTCAAAATCGCCACCCCCGCGCTGCTCATCGCCATCATCGGCTATGTTGAAACCATCTCGGTCGCCTCCACCCTTGCTGCCAAGCGCCGCCAGAGGGTGGACCCTGACCAAGAACTCATAGCCCTAGGTGCCGCCAATATCGGC
Organism: Alphaproteobacteria bacterium; assembly: GCA_024279075.1. Classification (GTDB taxonomy): domain Bacteria; phylum Pseudomonadota; class Alphaproteobacteria; order Rhodobacterales; family Rhodobacteraceae; genus UBA3077. Next base: position 8,704 of record JAJRRX010000096.1, read on the forward strand.
TCTGCTATGTCCGGCGGCTTTCCGGTCACTGGCGGCTTTTCCCGCTCCGTCGTCAACTTTGACGCAGGCGCGCAAACCCCCGCCGCCGGTGCCTATACCGCCGTGGGTATCGCCCTCGCCACGCTCTTCCTCACCCCCGCGCTTTTCTACCTGCCCAAAGCCACCTTGGCGGGCACCATCATCGTCGCTGTGCTAAGCTTGGTCGACCTCGGCGCGATCAAGCGCACGTGGCGCTATTCCAAAGCAGAC
>JAJRRX010000006.1 GCA_024279075.1 Alphaproteobacteria bacterium
ATCAAGCTCGCCCGTTTGTACAGCAACCTCGATATCTTCCCAAGGCAGCGATACCGGCACCATGCCAAACTGCTCCATAAAGCGGCCAGCGGTGGGGAAGGTAAAGATGCGTTTGCCCTTGAAATCATCCAACGAGCGAATCGGCTCTTTGGTGTTAAAGTGGCATGGGTCCCATGAGCCAGCGGAGATCCACTGCACGCCCACTTTGGCATACTCTTCTTCCCAGATCTTGCCGAGGCCATACTGGTTGTAAAGCACAGGCACATCGAGCGAGAAGCGCGAGCCAAACGGGAAGTAGCCGCCAAAAACCGTAACTTCGGTCGGGGAGGCCATGCTGTCATCATCCGACTGCACCATATCAATAGTACCGCGCTGCATAGCACGGAAAAGCTCGCCTGTAGGCACAAGCTGGTCAGCGGTATAAAGCTCGATCTCCATCTGGCCTTCTGCGATTTTGTTAAACGCGTTGACCATGGGCTGCACCACTTGCTCAGCCAGCGCTGGGCCGGCGTAAGTTTGCAAGCGCCACTTGATAACGCTTTGGGCGTGCACGGCCGGGGCGGCGAGAGTCGCCGCGCCAGCAAGGCCGCCTTTGATCAGAAAATTACGTCTGTTCGTCGTCATGTTGTCGTTTCCTTCTGTTGGTTAAGGGGTCGGTTTGTCCGGCCCTCGGGGTTATTAATTAGGGGCCATACACTGCGTGCGGCAGCCATAGGGCAATGTCGGGGAAGATGATAATCATGCCAAGCGCCAGCAGCATTACGCCGACAAACGGGATGATAGAGACATAGATGTCTTTTAGGGTGATTTCCGGCGGGGCCATGGCGCGCATTAGGAAGAGGTTGTAGCCGAAGGGTGGCGTCATATAAGCGATTTGCGAGGTGATGGTGTAAAGCACACCATACCAGATGAGGTCAAACCCGAGCGAGCCAACGAGGGGCACATAAAGCGGCGCGACGATGACGAGCATGGCGGTGTCATCAAGGAATGTGCCCATGATCAGGAAGGAAAGCTGCATCAGGAGCAGAATCTCCCATGGGCCGAGGCCGAGGTCATCGAGGAAGAAAGCCTCAATGGCTTTGACGGCGCCGACACCATCAAACACTGCACCGAAGGCCAGCGCCGCGAGGATGATCCACATGAACATCGCCGATATTTTCAGGGTTTCACGGATGGTGGTTTCAAACACATGTCTGGTGTAGCGGCCCTTAAAAATGGCGGCGAGGGAGGCAACTATGGCACCCACGGCGGAGCTTTCGACAAGCGAGGTCCAACCGTTGACAAAGGGGACCATCATTGAGGCGAAGATAAACACTGGCAGCAGGCCCGCGCGCAAAAGTGCGATCTTTTCGGCGGTGGTCACGCTGGCGAGTTCTTCTTTGCTCAGGCTTGGGCCGAGGCTCGGGTTTATTTTGCAGCGAATCCAGATATAGGCGATGAACATTGCGGCCATCATCAGGCCCGGAAACACACCTGCGAGCCAAAGCTGGCCAACCGGAGCGCGGGCGATCATGGCATAAAGCACCAGCACCACAGAGGGTGGCACGAGGATGCCAAGGCTGGAACCTGCTTGAATAACGCCGGAAATCATCCGCTTATCGTAGCCGCGTTTAAGTAGCTCGGGCAGGGCGATGGTGGCGCCGATGGCCATGCCTGCCACGGAAAGTCCGTTCATGGCGGAAATCAGCACCATCAGCCCGATGGTGCCAATGGCGAGGCCGCCGTTAATGCCGCCCATCCACACGTGGAACATGCGGTAAAGGTCATCGGCTATGCCGGATTCCGACAGCACGAAGCCCATGTAGATAAACAGCGGCAGGGTGAGCAGCGGATACCATTTCATAAGCTTCATCGAGGCGGCGAAGGGGATGTCCTCTCCGCCTGTGCCCCAGAGCAGCAGCGCGGCCACAACGGCGACAATGCCGATGGCGGCAAACACCCGTTGGCCAGAGATCAGGGTGATCATCATGCTGGCAAACATCAAAAGAGCGATCCATTCGAATGACATTACAGCTCTTCTCCGCGGATGGTGGCGACGTCTTTAAAAAACACGGCGATGGCTTGTAGCAGCATTAGGAATATTCCGAGTGTGGCGATGGATTTAATCGGCCAGAGATAGGGTTTCCATGAGGTTGCCGAGTGCTCCATAAAGCCCAAAGCGTCTTTAAACCCTTCTGCGCCGCCGCTGAAAAACCCAGAAATCAAGGTGCCGTAAAACTCGAACATGCCCATATTGTAAGGCTGGCCAAGCGAATAGGCGGTAGAGCCAAGCGCGCCCTGCAACAGAATAACCAGATAAAAAATCAGGCCGAATATCGTAAAAGCATCGACCCATGCTTTAGTGCGGATTGACCAGCTCCCATAGACCAAATCCATACGCACATGGGAATTGAGCTGCATCGAATATGGGCCGCCGAGCAGATAATAGGCCACCATTACAAATTGCGCGGTTTCCAATGTCCAGGTGGTGGGCCGGATTTCAAAGTCAGCCAGCCAAAGCCGTAACCCTTCGGTGAACGAATAGTCTGCCAGTATTGAACGGCTACTCGAAAGCTCAAATAACAGTTTTGAGAATGTGGAGAGCAGCAAGATCGCCATCAGCACAAAGATCAGATACATCGCCATGCGGCCAATGCGGTAGTTCACCGCCTCGACTATACGCACATAGCTTTTGATAATGCGTGGCATCAGGACACGCCCTCCAGCTCTTTTAGCGCCGATGTTAATAGGCTTTGTAGCCATGTGGCAATGGCTTCAATACCAGCTTCATCTGCCAGCAGATCATTGCGCACCTCAACCATCACATTCAGGTGCCCATGGGCCACCGCGTGTTCTTGCAAGGTGTGGGTTACGCCATCTTCCGGCCCGTAGGGCGCATTGCGCTGCACGTTATAAGCGGGGTGTTGCACGGCCGCATTGAGCATGGCATCGGCCAAGCGGCGGTCGCTATCATGCAGAATGCCAACCTCTACCGTGCGGGGCGCACCGTTATAAACGGGGGTGAAAGAGTGGATGGTGACCAGCATTGTGCGGGCGCGGGATTTTACAGCCTCGGCAAGGGCGCTCTGGAAGGGCTTATATATATAAGCAACGCGCTCATCGCGCTGGGCTTGGGTTAGCCCCGTATTGCCTGCGATTTGGTAGATTTCGCTTTCCGCCCGCATCGCTTGATCGGATTCAGGTGGGCGGTTGCAATCATAAACAAGGCGAGAGATTTTCTGGGCGATCAACGTTGCATCAAGCCCCTCTGAAAGCAGCTCAGCCACTGCCAGCGCGCCCGGATCCCACGCGATGTGGCTTTGGGCAGCGGCCTCGCTTAGCCCGAGGCCTTTCAACCCTTCAGGAATAAACCGACTAGCATGTTCGCACACCAGCAAAACCGCGCTTTGGCCCTCGGGGCGCTTGATTTCGACCACGCTTTCAGGCAGCGTTGCCAGCCAGTCTGGTTTGGTTGTAAGGTTCAAAGGGCAGCCTTTTGAGATTGCTTCTTGAAGAATATGTTTCAGAACGTATGCTCCTGTCAATATAATTACACAATTAAAACTGTCTGCCCGCGCAGATTTGTTGTAAATTCACGGATAAAGCGAATTAAGCCCAAGGATTTCAGCATGAACACGGACGATTTTACGGTGGCGCAGCGTATCCATGACGGGTTTGACGGGCTGACCCGCGCGGAGCGGCAGTTGGCTAATATCATCCTGGAGAATTATCCGGTTTCAGGCTTGGGCAGCATTACAGCATTGGCCGAAAATGCTGAAGTTTCCACCCCGACAGTGGCGCGCATGGCGCGCAAGCTCGGTTTTGGGGGCTTTCCTGATATGCAAAAGCAGTTGCGCCATGAGCTGGAAGCAACCATTAGTGACCCGCTTACCAAGCATGATAAATGGGCGGCAGATGCACCCGATACCCATATCCTTAACCGCTTTGCAGATAACGTGATTGATAATCTGCGCAACACCCTCAAACACCTGAACGCCGCCGAGTTTGACAAAATCGTGGCGCTGCTCAGCGATACCGAGCACACGGTGGCGGTGGTTGGCGGGCGCCTCAGCCACACGCTGGCGAGCTACTTCTTTACCCATATGCAAATGATGCGGGACGGGGTGACGCTGATCGAGCGCAATTCTTCAAGCTGGCCCCATTACCTGCTAAGCCTGAAAGAGGGCGATGTGTTGGTGATGTTTGACATGCGCCGCTATGAGCAGGACCTGCTGAGATTCGCGGAAATGGCCAAGGCGCGCGGGGTGCGGATTATTCTGTTCACGGATCAGTGGGGCTCGCCAGCTGGCAAGGCCGCCACGCATCAAATCCATTCGCGCATTGAGGTGCCTTCGACGTGGGATTCATCAGTGGTGACGATGTTTATTCTTGAGGCGATTATCTCGGCGGTGCAAAGCCAATCTTGGGAAAGCTCCAAAGACCGAATGGAAGAGCTGGAAGCCCTGTTTGAAAAAACCCGCCTCTTCCGGAAGTTTATTTAGCCCCGAAGCCGGATGGATTTGTCGTGCTTAATGGCGCGCATAGAAAGCACAAAAACAAAAGCGCTGGCGATCAGCATGGCCGAAAGCATCGGTATAGCAGCATCACCGCTTTGCCTAGCCACCTCATACCACCAGCCAAAGGCAAGCATTAGGGCGGCTTGGGTGGCAACGTTATATTCTCCGAGCAGGGCTTTGGCCCAACTAAAGCTCATATCCTTTTTGGCTTCCGGCCAGTTTTTAAGCCGCAGCCGTAGCCGTGGCACGCGGGCTTTATAGGCCGCATAGTCTGCCCCGAAGGTTTTTGAAAGGTAGGCCTCTTCGCTCAGGATGATGGTGGTATAGATAAAGACAAACAGCAGCGTGCCAATGACAAAAACCTCATACGCGCCATGAAGCATAAATACGCCTGTATAAATAAGAATGTTACCGAGGTAGAGCGGGTTGCGGCTTAGACCAAACATACCCTTGGTAAAAAGCGCGCTGGCATGGGCCGATTTTTGGTTACCATCGCGGCGCACGAGGCCAAAACCCATAACCATAAACCGGATAAACACGCCGGTTGTAACCAGTATAATCGCCAGAGTATCAGAGGCGGATTCAACAAGCGCGCTATCAAAGATCATGCTTTGAGGTGGGCGCATCGCATAGAGAGCCAGCACAAGGATGGGAAAGAGATAGTTCCTCGTTTTGAAAAAGAACTGTCCAAGCCGGATTAAGTAGGTCATCTCGTACGCCTTATGGGAGTGGATAATTGCTTGGTAGTAAGAGCCCCCGCTACAAATTTCAAGGATTGATGTATTCGTTGCAAATCCGGAAAAACGCATTTTGGACCTGTCGCGGAATAAAGAAGCGGCGCTAGCTAAGCCGCCCCGCTTTTGATTGCGCCTTGCTATATAACAACAACAAAACGGCAACTAAAAAAATGACCAGTGTGAAGATCATGGCTCCCGTGCCTGCAATATCACTGATTTTAACCTCGGAGAGCACAAAGTTATGCAAAGAGGTAACCAGTAGGGCCGCCAGTGCCACCAAAAATACAGGCACAGCCAGCTTCTTGCGGAGTAGAATCAGCACCGAGCCAAGCACCGCGCCAAATACCGCAATGCCCCAGCTCAGGGTGACCCAAAGTGGAAATCCGGTAAAAAACGCGGCTTGGGCCTCATTTAGCTGCGCCATATAGGATTCGGTTTGTAAGTTGGACATGGTGAAATCCATCGCGCCCATGGCATTCCAGAGTAACGAGATGAGTCCCACGGCCCAAATGTGCCAAGGTGTCTTTGATTCTGTCATTTTCCCCTCCGAATTTCTTTTATCTTAGCCGGAAACCCAAAAAACACCAAATTTGAATGTAATTGCTCAGCGGATTCGAAAGGTGATCAGGGTTTGTGGGCGCAAACCAGGGCAGTAATGGCGCTTGGCTTTGCAAAAATATCCGCAAACCCCATGAAAACAGGCCGAAAATTGCGCAGTGCAAAATAATTCAAAAACTTTGAAATTAGGTGTTGCGGACCCCCAGCTTAGGCCCTAGAACCCCCTCACCAGCAGCGACACAGTCACTTAGACATCGCAGCGGGATGCAGCTTCTAGGCTGCTAGCTCTTTGAAATTATTTAATAAAACGAAGAGATATGCGGGTGGTTTGGGTTTCGAACGGAGTTCGGACTATTTGTATATCATGTTACTTAGGTGTTTGGTTTTCGGACTTTAGCATTGATTATAGTGACAGTCAGCTTCACTGTTTTGGGCTTTTGTGAATGCAAAAGTTTAGAACTATGAAAGAAGAACGAACGAAAAGCCATCTGGCATTTATGCTAGATAGTTTCTTTTGTTTGTGATGTGCA
>JAJRRX010000097.1 GCA_024279075.1 Alphaproteobacteria bacterium
GCGCCCGCGCCATGATCGCCGCCAACGGCATGTAACCCATTTGCCTGCCCGCCATGCGCGGGCAGGCAACCATTTGAAAGAGCTCCCCATGCACGAACCCGAACGCGCCCATCTAGAGGCGCTTTTTGCTGCGCAAGCGCCCTACCTTACCTATGCCGAGCCGCTAAAAGCCCTTGGATTAACCATAAACCTACGGCTGGAATCGCCAAAACTGGCAGGCTGGCTCAAGGCTTACATGAACCCGATATACCATGAGGCAGACAGTGCGCCCGAGCGCGTGGCCTTTGATGTGGATTACGTGTATGCCGACGAAATCGTGCAATATGCAACATGGATGGCCGAGGCGCTCCCCGTTGATGATTCGATCTTGCGCACACCGAGCAGCCGCATTTTGGTGCAAGAGCTGGATGAACATACCTATTTACTGGTCGAGCCGGTGGCTGGCATTGCCTATATGGTAAATTGGAAATCGCGCTGGATAAAGGCGGCCTATAGCTCAAAAACACGGTGGCCAGCCAAAATACTCGGCAGCATGATTATTGAAATGCTGGCCCGCTATCTGGAGGGGATCGGCTATTGCAACTACCACGCGGGGGCCTTCACCACCGAGCGCGGCGCGGTGATTGTGTGCGGTAAGGGCGGCTCTGGCAAAACCACGCTGCTTTCCGCCGCTGTGATGGCGGGGGCAAAGCTGATCGCCAATGAGCGTTGCTTTATTAAGGTGGATGAGGGCGGCGTGCATGCGGTGGGCTTTCCGCAAAAGGTGTTTGTCGGGCTTGGCATGGCCATGGCCTTTGAGGGGCTGCATCGCTATGCGCTTAACCCGACCACACTGCTCGGCCCACAACGGCGCTATAACTTTGCCCGCGTGGGGCGCACGGAGCCGCGCAAACTGGGGCGGTTGGGCGATAAATTTGGCATGTTAACGGCAGAATTCACCCATGCGCTGAACGGTTCCAAGCCGGCTGTTGGTGGTAATGTTGTCGGTATAATACAGCCTCGGATTTCATCCAAAGTCGAGCGCTCAAGCTTTGAACCGATGGCAGAGGGTGACCTTTATGAGTTGATGCGCAAAAACACCATCAGCCAAGGGCGCGATAAGCATAATGCCTATTGGCTGGACCTTGATTTCATGGGGGCCCCCAAGCACCATAAAGCGCTTTCAAAACTGCCTGCCGCCACTATGCGATACCGGATAAAGAACCAAGCCTTTAAGGGGCTGGAAGACCCCCTAACCGCCATTTTTGAAGCGCTTGCAGCGCCTAGCGGCTGAATTTGGCAGCAAGCTCCACATGGCCGGACCACCGAAACTGATCAACAGGGCGCACCCAATCCAGGGCGAACCCTGCATCAACCAGCGTTTTGGCATCCCGCGCAAAACTGATAGGATTGCAGGAAACAGCGCCAACAAGGCCGATATTCGAGGCCGCAATTTCCGCCATTTGGGCTGCTGCCCCCGCGCGCGGCGGATCAATAACCACCGCGTCATATTGCTTAAGCTCCAGCGGCACCAACGGGCGGCGAAACAGGTCGCGCGTTTCAGTGCTGACCGTTTTCAAGCCCGTGGCAAAGCGCCAGCCTGCATCCAGCGCTTTGAGCA
>JAJRRX010000098.1 GCA_024279075.1 Alphaproteobacteria bacterium
ATCACCTGTGGCCGGTTGAGGGTGATTTTGACCACATCATCGGTGGCCTGATAAAGGATGGTTTCGTATTGCATGGTGTTCTCCTGACCTTTTGGTCAGCCTATGCGCAAATGCAAGTAAGGAAAACCCCGAAGGTGGGGTTAATCCTGGAGCAATCTTGCTAATCTTTCCTGCTCGTCAGCGTCCAGCCCTTCTTCGGGCGTAGAGGCACCGCGTTTACGGATAAATACCATTGCCGCGATGCCACCGAAAAGCAGTAGCAACGGCCCTGTAAACCAAAGGATCATATTGCCAGCACTAAAACGCGGTTTAAGCAACACATATTCGCCGTAACGGTCAACGACAAATTGCATCACCGCCTCATCTGAATCCCCAAGGGTCAGGCGCTCACGCACCAGCACCCGCAAATCTCCCGCGATGCCGGCATTGGAATCGTCGATGTTTTCATTCTGGCACACCACACAGCGCAGCCCCTTGGAAATAACGCGTGCGCGCGCCTCGAGCACAGGGTCATCCAGCATTTCGGAGGGCTCAACCGCCAGTGCAGTGCTGGCCATCACCAAGATCAATAGCAGGTATCGCATGGTTTTACTCCGCCGGCGCTGGATGGGGTTTGGCCACGCGTTTGCGCGCCGGGGCCGCCACACGGTAGCGCCTGTCAAACAGGCTGACCAGCCCGCCAAAGGCCATCAGCAAGGTGCCAATCCATATCCAAGCGACAAAGGGTTTGATGTAAACACGCACGGCATAACCGCCGCCATCTTGCGGGTCGCCCAAGGCGATGTAAACATCTCGCGTTAAGCCGGAATCAATCGCAGCTTCGGTTGTCGGCATGCGCTGGACGATGAAATTCCGCTTTTCGGGGTACATCAGCCAGCTTTTATCGCCATCTTCCACCAAAATTTCTGCCCGCACGATTTCGTAATTAGGCCCGTCCAGGTTCTCGACCTTGTTGAGCGTAAAATAATAGCCGCTGAGTTCGTAGCGTTCACCATATTGCGTGGTGCGGATGTCTTCCGTTTGCCACGCGGTAACTGAAGAAATGCCAAAGATAACCAGCCCCAGCCCGCTATGGGCCAAAACCTTGCCCCAGTCAGAGCGCGGTAAGTTACGCAAGCGACGCATCGAGTCCTTAAACGGAATTTTACCAAAGCGGCTGCGGCTGGCAAAATCAGCGACCGCGCCAAGGATGATCCACGCGGCCAGTGTAAGGCCAATCGGAGCCAGCATACGACCACCGGTTTGGGTGGCCCAAACATAGGCCCCAAGCGCCACAGAAAGCGCCATCATGCCCCAAAGCGGCTTCATAGATTTGCCAAGTTTAGCGCGCTTCCACGGCATAATCGCGCCAATGGGCAGTGCCATGGCTAAAATCACCATAAACGGGGTAAACGCCATATCGAAAAACGGCGCGCCCACCGAGATTTTATCGCCGGTGGTAAATTCGATCAACAGCGGCCACAGAGTGCCAACGAACACCACAGCAGCAGCCACGCTGAGCAGAAGGTTATTAAGCACTAACCCGCTTTCGCGCGAGAAGGTCGAAAATACAGAATGGGTTTTTAATGTGCTTGCCCGCATAGCATAAAGCGTAAGCGCGCCGCCCGTGGCGAGGGCCAAAATGCCCAACACAAACGCGCCCCGCGCGGGGTCTGTTGCAAAAGCATGCACCGAAGTGAGCACGCCGGAGCGCACAAGGAAGGTGCCAACCAGCGAGAAGGAAAAAGCGATGATTGCGAGTAGGACGGTCCAGGCTTTGAGCGTATCACGTTTTTCGACCACAATGGCGGAATGCAGTAGGGCTGTGGCCGCAAGCCAAGGCATAAACGACGAGTTTTCCACCGGATCCCAGAACCAATAGCCGCCCCAGCCAAGCTCGTAATACGCCCACCAGCTGCCAAGCGCGATGCCGATGGTCAGAAACATCCATGCTGCCAATGTCCAAGGGCGCACCCAGCGAGCCCATGCGGCATCCACCTTGCCCTCGATCAGCGCCGCAATGGCAAAGCTGAAAGCCATAGAGAGGCCAACATAGCCGAGATAAAGGAACGGCGGGTGGAAGGCGAGGCCCGGGTCTTGCAACAGCGGGTTAAGGCCGCTGCCGTTAAGGGGCGGGGTGTCTAGCCGCAAGAAAGGATTGGAGGTAAAGATCAGGAAAGCGAGAAACGCCACGCCGATCATCGCTTGCACCGAAAGCACGCGCGCCCGCAAAGCTGGGGGCAGATTATTGCCAAAGGTGGCAACAGCCGCACCAAAAATCGCCAAAATCAAGTTCCACAGCAGCATCGAGCCTTCGTGGTTGGCCCAAACACCGGTCACTTTATAAAGCATCGGCTTATCAGAGTGGGAATTGTTGGCCACAAGGCGGACCGAAAAATCGGAAACCACAAAGGCGTAGGTCAGCGCCGCAAAGGACAAGAGCAGCAAGATAAGCTGGATTTGAGCGGTTGGTACCGCAATCGCCATCCAGTTATTCCAGCCTTTTTGCGCCCCGATCATCGGGATGATCGCCTGAATTATCGCAAAAATAAGCGCTAGAATAAGAGCGTATTGGCCAAGTTCTGCAAACATATTTCGAATCCTTTAAGCTGCCTCGCGGTATCTTATGCGAGGCAGCTACAGGAATACATTACAATTACGTGATCGCGCGTTTCCGC
>JAJRRX010000099.1 GCA_024279075.1 Alphaproteobacteria bacterium
CTAGAACCTCTTCCAGAGTTGCATACCCTTTATGGTCGTCGCCGTCATCAGGGTTGAACTGCTCCGTCCAAAGCAATATTTCCCTCATTCTTTCGAGGTTTCTTGCAAGGCTCACCCCTAAATCCCCCCCCGCATATTCGGGACATCCAAGCTCGAAAACCCGTAATGCCTTAACCACCGCAAGTCCGAGTCAAAAAACGCCCGCAAGTCCGGAATCCCGTATTTCAGCATCGCCAGTCGGTCAATCCCGATGCCAAAGGCGAAGCCCTGATACTCCGCAGGGTCCACCCCCGCCGCTGAAAGCACCTTCGGGTGCACCATGCCGCTGCCCAGAATTTCCATCCAGTCATCGCCCTCGCCGATTTTCAGCTGGCCCTTATCCCAAGAGCAGCGGATATCGACCTCGGCGCTTGGCTCCGTAAACGGAAAATGCGAGGCGCGGAATTTCAGCTCTACGTTATCGACCTCGAAAAAGGCGCGGCAGAATTCTTCCAGTGTCCACTTGAGGTTGGCCATCGAGATATCTTTATCAATCGCCAGCCCCTCAACCTGATGGAACATCGGGGTGTGGGTGTTGTCATAATCCGAGCGATAAACCCGCCCCGGTGCAATGATCCGGCAGGGCACGCCGTGCTTCTCCATATGGCGGATTTGCACGGGGCTGGTATGGGTGCGCAGCACATGCGGCGGGCGGTTGTCGCCTTCATCTCGGTGCATGTAGAAGGTGTCAAACTCCTGCCGAGCGGGGTGCTCGGGGGGGATGTTGAGCGCGTCGAAATTATAGTAATCATTCTCGATCTGCGGGCCTTCGGCGACGCCGTAACCAAGGTCCGCGAATATCGCGATGATCTCTTCGGTGACTTGGCTGATCGGGTGCACACTGCCCTGCCCTTCAGGCCGTGCAGGCGCGGTTACATCGAGCCATTCAGTGCGCAGGCGCTCGTTCAGGGCGTCATCTTCCAGCCCTGCCTTGCGGGCGGCCAGTGCTGAGTTGATCTCGTTTTTTAGGGCGTTCAGCGCTGGCCCCGCCACCTGCTTCTCCTCCGGCATCATCTTGCCCAGCCCGCGCATCATTAAGCTGACCTCGCCCTTTTTGCCCACCGCTGCCACGCGGGTGGCTTCCAGCGCGTCCAGATCAGGCGCATCGGCCACTTGGCTCAGGATTTTGGCTTTGAGTTCAGAAATATCGTCCATAACAGGCCCCGTAAGTCGTTTGGCTCGGGGTATCATATGGCGCGCAAATTGCAAGCCTTAGCCGCGTTAACACACCGTTAACGAATTGGGCATATTACCTATTTATGGTTAATTTTAGGGGTATTTTATGATCATTACCGGCACCAACGCCAAAGATACACTTTATGATACCGGAAATCGGGACTGGCTGACAGGCGGCATTCGGGGCGACACTTTTGTGCTGAGCCATGATGGCAAGCGCGACACGATTACTGACTTCAAAGACCGTGCCGATGTGATTGATTTTACCGATTTTAATGTGACGTTTGAAGAGTTGTTTATCTATCAGATCAACACTTATAGCTTTGTGATCGAAATTCGCGGGGAAAATACGCAAGTGGATGTAATCCCCCCCACCCTTGGGGATCCGGCGATCACGACCTATAGCTTTACGGCAGATGATTTTATCTTTGCTGTTGGCGCGGCGCCCCCCAATGTGGTGATACAATCGGATACCGCTGGCAAGGACAAGCTTTTAGGCACCGGTCGGCCAGATGTGTTTGTGTTTACGCCCGATGGGCTGCGCGATGCGGTGCGGCGATTTGAGATGCACAAAGACAAGATTGACTTATCAGCCTTTGGCACCGCATTTGAAAATCTGGTATTTACTGATGTGAAGGATGGCCGAATATCAATAGGGGTGACGACCCTTGATTTTGGTTTTGAGCGCGTAGTTATCAACGATCGGTCGCATCTCTTCACTTCGGCGGAGCTTACGGCGGATGATTTTATTTTTGCATAGAAGTGCACGCCAAGCGTTAGGCACAAAAAAACCCGCCAGCATTAGGCGGGTTTCAATTTCTTCGCGCCTTGGCCTTAAGCCAATGCGGCTTTTGCTTGGTCAACCACAGCCGTAAAGGCTTCTGGTTCATGCACGGCGAGGTCTGCCAGCACTTTACGGTCCACTTCGATGCCAGCCAATGTGAGGCCGTTGATGAACTTGGAATAGTTCAGGCTCTCATCATTCAAGCGCACGGCAGCGTTGATCCGTTGGATCCAAAGCGCGCGGAAATTACGCTTGCGGGCCTTACGGTCCCTCGTGGCGTATTGCATTGCTTTATCAACAGCTTGCGTAGCTGTGCGGAAGTTACGCGAACGCGCACCATAATAGCCTTTGGCGGCTTTGATGACTTTGCGATGGCGGGCGTGAGCGGCGGCGCCGCCTTTTACTCTAGACATATCTCAGGCTCCTAACGTGCGTATGGCATGTATTTTTTGACGATTTTCGAATCCGCAGCGCACAAAAGTGTGGTGCCGCGAGCATTGCGCAAAAACTTGTTTGAGCGCTTGATCATACCGTGCTGTTTGCCAGCCTGAGAGGCCTTTACGCGGCCAGAAGCCGTTATCTTAAAGCGTTTTTTCGCGCTTGATTTTGTCTTCATCTTGGGCATTTCCGTCTCCTCAAAAAGAGTTGGTATATGGAGCGACTCGGCAGCCCTAACAGGCCGGCCGCACCGGTGGAGCGCACCTAATAGGCGCAATTTGCACCCGTTGCAAGGGGATTCGTTAGTTTACGATCTTCGCATAAAGCTTATAAATCGCAACGGGTATATCCTCTGCCAGGTTTCCGCCGTTGCTCAGCGTGGTGGCCTGATAAAGCGCAAAACCGCCAACCACAAAAAGCACTAAGGCAAACGCAACAGAGCGCCGGTTGGTCACCGCGTTAAAGCCGGATAATAGACTGACAATCAGCAGCGCCATTGCCGTCAGTAAATAGGTCTCATAAGTGGACATGGCCGCCTCGTTATTCCAGAGCCACCCTATACCAGACGAGCAGAAAACTTACCACCACGCCTGGCTATTGAGGCGGAAACCTGCCGATTTAAACCATATTAATCGAGCTCGCTGCCATAGATCAGTTTTTCGTTCACCGGTGCCACGCGCAAAATATTGGTGGTGCCAGGGGTGTTAAATGGCACACCGGCAGTGACCACGATCATATCGTTTTCACTCGCAAAACCAGCTTCTTTTGCCGCTTTAGCTGCGTTAATCACCGCTTCCTTAAAACGAGCAACTTCGCCAGACACCACACAATGCAGGCCCCAAACCAGCGCCAAACGCCGTGCGGTTCTTGGCACTGGCGTAATGGCAATAATCGGCACTCGTGGGCGCTCCCGCGCGGCCAGCATGGCCGTGGTGCCCGATTGGGTGAAGCTGGCAATCGCCTTAATATCCGTGGTTTCTGCCACTTCGCGGGCCGCTGCACTAATCGCATCCGCCACCCGCGCCCGGCTTGGGGTGTGAGAAGCCTCAAGCCCCGCGCGATACATTTCGTCTTTCTCGACCTCAACTGCCACGTTGTTCATGGTGGTCACGGCTTCAATCGGGAAGTCTCCCGCTGCGCTTTCCGCCGATAGCATCACCGCATCTGCGCCCTCATAAATCGCTTGTGCCACATCTGATACCTCGGCCCGCGTGGGCACGGGGGAGCTGATCATGCTCTCCATCATTTGTGTGGCCACGATCACCGGCTTGCCGACCCTACGGCAGGCATGCACCAAATGTTTTTGGATCGGCGGCACGGCTTGCACAGGTAGCTCCACGCCCAAATCGCCGCGCGCCACCATCACACCATCGGTCACAGCCAGAATTTCCTCAAAGGCATCCACAGCCGCCGGTTTTTCGATTTTCGAGATAATCGCCGCGCGGCCTTTAGCCAGCTCTTTGGCCTGCAACACGTCAGAGGCCCGCTGCACAAAGCTTAGCGCCAGCCAATCCACGCCCAGCGCGCAGGCGAACTCTAGGTCCGCGAGGTCCTTCTCGGAAAGCGCCGCCAAGGGCAGCACCACGTCCGGCACATTCACACCCTTGCGGTTGGATATTTTGCCGCCCACCATCACTTCGGTATCAGCGTAATCATCGCCGCAAGCCGTAACCTTGAGGCTGATTTTACCGTCATCCACCAAGAGCGTAGAGCCAACTTCCAGCGCCTTGAAAATCTCTGTGTGCGGCAGATTCACCCGCGTATCATCGCCCGGCGCATCGTCCAGATCAAAGCGGAACGCCGTGCCTTCCACCAAAATCTCACTATCATTGGCAAACACCCCGCAGCGCAGCTTTGGCCCCTGAAGGTCGGCCAAAATGCCGATCGGGCGGTTCAGCTCCACCTCCAGCTCCCGAATAATCGTGTGCCGCAGCTTAATCTCTCCATGCGTCCCGTGGCTCATATTGAGGCGAAATACATCCGCCCCTGCCAGAAAAAGCTCACGGATCATTTGCTTGGTGTCAGAAGCTGGGCCGAGGGTTGCCACAATTTTGACATTCCTCTGGCGGCGAATACCTGTCGTCATAATTTCTCTTTTCGTGCCTGTTGCATTTCGACTTTATTTTGCATCATGCCCTGCCAGCGAACGCAATTACTGCCTCGCTGGCTGGGCATGATTTGTGCATTCAACAAAAAGTCGAAACGCGTTAATTGGCGGGCCTTTGGCGTGTATAGCGCACTCAGGCGCGGATGTCCGCAAGAATTGGCGAAATATCCTTGCTTTTTGGTCGCACAGGCTGGCCCATAATTTCGGATGGGTATATCAAGCCTGTGACAGTTTAAAGAATCGGACTCCTTATAATGAGCGAACATGATGCATATGAAGCGCTAAATACCAGCGTGCAATCAAATGTGCTTATCTTGTGTGACCATGCCAGCAACCGCGTGCCAGAGGCGGTAAACGGCGGCAGCCTAGGTATTTCAGAAGCCGATATGAACCGCCATATCGCCTTTGATATTGGCGCGCGGGAAACAGCGCTTATGATCGCCCAAGCCCTTGAGGCCCCGATGCTGGCCAGCCGGTTTTCGCGCCTTGTGATTGACCCGAACCGTGGCGAGGATGACCCGACCATCCTGATGAAAATCTATGATCACACCATTGTTGAGGGCAATCGCTTTGCGGATGCCGCCGAGAAGGAACGCCGGATCGAGGCCTATCACCGCCCCTATCACGCGGCGATAGATGCCGCTTTGGAGAAGGTGACGGCGCGCGGCGAGGTCCCCGTGCTGATCTCCATCCACTCCTACACCCCCCAGCTCAATGGCCGCCCCAAGCGCCCGTGGCATATCGGCGTGCTCTGGGATGCGGATGCCCGTATCCCCGTGCCACTGATGGCAAAACTGCGCCAAGATCCCGAGATCGTCGTCGGCGATAACGAGCCCTACTCTGGCGAGCTGCGCGGGGATACCATGTATTTCCACGCCACCAAAAACAACTATCCGCATGTGCTGATCGAACTGCGGCATGACCTGATAGACACATCTGAGGGCCAAGCCAAATGGGCCGGTATTCTGGCCAAGCCACTCAACGAAATCATCCAAACCCTGTGAGGAAAATATGGACGACCTAACCCAACTCAAAGCCGAAGCCGCTGCCTTTCGCCGCCTCAAGGCCCACCTTGATGAGCGCCGCGATGTGCAAAACATCGACATGATGAACCTGACCGGTTTTTGCCGCAACTGCTTAAGCCGCTGGTATCAGGAAGCCGCCAATGAGCTGGGCGTCGAGATGAGCAAAGACGAAGGCCGCGAGGCGTTTTACGGCATGCCCTACACCGAGTGGCGCGCCCAAAACCAAACCGAAGCCGATGCCGCCAAGCTGGCCGCCTACGAGATCGCCAAACCGAAAGAAGACTGATGCGCCTGCTCCTTGCCCTGCTGCTCCTTGCCCAACCCGCACTGGCCGCCCCGAAAGTGGCTACCACCATTCCGCCTTTAGCAGGGCTGGTCGCCGAGGTGATGCAAGGCATCAGTGCGCCCACCGCCCTCATGCCCGCCAACGCCGAGCCGCACAGCTTTTCGCTGCGCCCCTCGCAAATCTCTGCCTTGCGCGAGGCTGAGCTTGTATTCGCCGTTGGGCTGGGCCTAGAGCCTTGGCTGGATCGGGTCGAGGGAGGTTTTACCACCTTTAAACTGGGAGAAACCACTTCCGAGCCACTGCCCGCCCGCAATTTTGATCTGTCCGCGCGCCCCGCGCCTGACCCCCACCTCTGGCTCGACCCCGGCGAGATGATCGCGTGGGAGTTAGAGATCACCCAAAGCCTGATCGAGCGCGACCCTGCTAACACCACAACCTACCGCGCCAACGAATTTGCCCTGCTCAAAACATTGGTTGCCGCCAAGGAGCGGCTGGCCGAAATCGGGGCCGATATGCGGGCCGAAAGGGTCCGCCTTGTGGTCACCCATGATGCCTTTCAATATCTTGAACGGCGGCTCGGGGTGGCAAGCGTGGGGATGCTGGCAGACTATACGGAGGCGCGCGCAGGAGCGCGGAGCCTGTCGGCGATTTATGCGCTGGACGGGCCGGTGTGCATTCTGGAAAGCCCCGAATTACAGGCCCCCTCGGACCTGCTCCTCGAGGCCAGAAGGGTGAGGATAGACCCGATGGGGGCGGCATTCGCTGGCGCCCCGGATTTCACCGCGCGCTACTATGATGCGATAACCACCGCCATTGAGAGCTGCTTGACCCGTCCTTAAATCAGGTGAGGCGTCAACTAGAAAAGCATGCGTTTTCCGTCATTTTTTTACCCCTGTGTTTTGACCTAAACTCCTGCTTTAACATCACTTTTTGGAACCGCGATTGATCCCACTAAACCAGTTTAGTGAGGTCAATCAAATCCGGCCAAATCCGCCCGTTTACATCTGATCATAACCGCCCGATACTCATAGCCAAGCAACCACAGGAGCCGCCCATGAAAACCGGATTTTTCGTTGATGAAAAATGTTTCTGGCATTCCGGTGGCAATTACGCCCTCACCGCCCCTGTTGGCGGCCTCGTGCAACCGCTCGCTGCCGGTGGCCTGCCCGAAAACCCCGAGACCAAGCGGCGGCTTTATAACCTGATGAAGGTCACAGGCCTCGCCGACGAACTCGCGGTGCAAACCGCCGCCCCCGCCACCCGCGCACAGCTCGAAGCCGTCCACCCCGCCCATTACCTCGACGCCTTCAAAACCAAAAGTGATGCGGGCGGCGGCGAGCTTGGCCTGCGCACGCCTTTTGGCCCCGGCGGCTATGAGATCGCGGCCCTTAGCACCGGCCTCGTCATCGGGGCCATGCAGGCCGTGGCCAATGGCGATCAACAAAATGCCTATGCGCTCAGCCGCCCGCCGGGCCACCATTGCCTGCCTGAATGGTCCAACGGTTTTTGCCTGCTCGCCAATATCGCCGTGGCTATTGAGGCCGTGCAGCCGCTGCGCGTAGCAGTGGTTGATTGGGATGTCCACCATGGCAACGGCACCGAGGCGATCTTTTATAACCGCAGCGATGTGCTCACCATTTCGCTGCATCAGGAGAAAAATTACCCCCTTGATACTGGCAATATTGAGGCTACAGGCGAGGGCGAGGGCCTTGGTTTCAACATGAATATCCCGCTGCCTCCGGGGGTGGGGCATGAGAGCTATCTTTATGCTTTTGATCGCCTCGTCCTCCCCCGCCTGCACGCTTTTAAACCTGACCTTATCGTGGTTGCTTGTGGGTTTGACGCGTCAGGCGTGGACCCGCTTTCGCGTATGCTTTGCTCAGCTGAAACCTATCGCCTCATGACCCGTGCGCTGATCCAAGCCGCCCAAACCCTGTGCAATGGCAAGCTCGTTATGGCCCATGAAGGCGGCTATTCCGAGGTCCATGTGCCGTTTTGCGGCCACGCGGTTCTGCAAGAAATGAGTGGTAGCAGCATTGACGCGGGCGACGCCCTCGGGGCGCGCATTACCGGCCAACAGCCTTCAAACAGCATGCAATCGGTGTACCGCGATATCATTGACGGGTTCGCCAAAGAATTCGGCCTTTAGCCCTGTATTTTCGCGCCAAGCCATCGACTTTCCGCCGCAAAACCCCTATATATTAACCAGACCGGTAAGGCCTTGCCCACGCAAAGTGGGCCGCACAAGGGGAGGCACATCTCTTGGTATGACTTGAAAGGATTTCCGATGAACAGAGACCAATACGCGCACCTTCCGACGCACATAAAAGCCCGCACCGAAGAGTACCTCGACGCTGCAAAAACCGTATCCGAGGAATGGTTTGGCATGGATAACGGCAAAGAAGTCCACATGCTATCCGTGCATCTCGCCGCCGCCATGATGAACATGGAGTCCGCCGAGGTGATCGCCTCCGAGATCGCCAGCTTCACCGACCA
>JAJRRX010000100.1 GCA_024279075.1 Alphaproteobacteria bacterium
GGAATGACGGCGTTTATCATCGAGAAATCCATGAAGGGTTTCAGCACCAGCCCGCATTTTGACAAAATGGGGATGCGCGGCAGCAATACCGCCGAGCTGATCTTTGAAGACGTTGAAGTGCCGTTTGAAAACGTGCTGGGCGAAGAAGGGCGCGGCGTGAATGTGCTGATGTCCGGCCTTGATTATGAGCGCGTGGTGCTCAGCGGCATTGGTGTGGGGCTGATGCACGCGGTGCTGGACCACATCATGCCTTATATGCATGAGCGCAAGCAGTTTGGCCAAAGGATTGGGGATTTCCAGCTGATGCAGGGCAAAATAGCCGATATTTACAGCGTGATGAACGCGGCGCGGGCTTATGTTTATGCGGTAGCGGGGGCGTGTGATCGTGGCGAGGTTACGCGGCAAGATGCAGCTGGCTGTGTGCTGTATGCCTCCGAGCAGGCGATGAACGTGGCGACGCAAGGCGTGCAGGCCATGGGCGGGGCGGGCTATATGAGCGATTCCCCCTTGAGTAGAATCATGCGGGATGCCAAGCTGATGGAAATTGGCGCGGGGACAAGCGAAATCCGCCGGATGCTGATTGGGCGAGAACTGATGAAAGTGACGGGATGAGATTTATAGCGTCTTTGAGTATAGTATTTGTTGCAACCACTGCGTTTGCCGAGGGCGGGCCGGTAGTGCAGCTTCAGACCTGTTTGGAGCAGGCAATTGGACCGATAGAGCTGCCCGAAGATACTACGGAAGACCAACGAAAACGCATTGTTGAGTCTATTCGGTCTGAATTCGATAATACCTGTATGCAATCGGCAACGCAAAGTTGCTTCCAGAGCGATAATAGCAATCTATGCTTTGGTGGGCTAAACCGCTATGCCGAGGAAGAATATGTGCGCATTTTCGAAACCATAGCGCCGCAAAATATTGATTTGAGTAATGATGAAACCGTCAATGCTCTTATTGAAATTTTGAAGCACTATCGGACCAATGAATTGGAGGTGGGGTCGGGCTATTCTTGTAATTATTCAAAACCAATGTGTGACTTTTTATTCAACTCGGTGCTGCTCAATGACTTAAGAAGCACCGTGCGAAATAATAAGCAAGCCAATTAATTGTAAACTAAGGATTAGCCATGAAAAACCTCACCCTAGCCCTCACCCTCCTCGCCACCCCCCTTGTGGCGCAGGATCAGAGCAAGATGGTTTCTTCGATAACGGAATGCGCCGCGAGCGCAGAAAACGCTGGCGAAATGGGGGCCTGTGTTGGGCTTGCGGCAACAATTTGCCGGGAAGGCATGGATGATCCGGACCCTGACTACATTCGAATAAGGTGCGAGAATGAAGAGTTTGGCATTTGGATGAGGTTGGTAAACGAAGAGGCCGAGCGCGCCTTTCGCATGGCCGCTGACTTTGAAAACCGCCTTTATGAGCAAGATAATTCGATCTCGCCCGACTATTTGCAATTTGCCGATGACGCGGTTGCCGAGCAAAAAGCATGGCTCGAATACACCAGATCACAGTGCTACAAAGGCGCTTTTGCTGACCAGCTCCAGCGTATCGAACATGAGGATCCGGTCTTTTGCATGGTGCCAAGGGTGGCGCAGCGCATATTTGAATTACAAGCATTTGAAACTCATCTGGTTTGGAGGGAAGAATGAAAACATTTCTATTAGCCGTCGTTATGGCGACAGGGGCAATGCTGCCTGCTACAGCACAAGACATCGACGATGCTCGCGTGCTTTCCACCCTGCGGGCCTGTTATGGCAGCCAAACCACACTGGACGGCAAGCGGGATTGCATCGGCCAAGCAGCGCTGGCCTGCCAAGATGAGACCGAGGGCGGGTATAGCACGCTGGGGCAGAGCTTTTGCCAGCAATCCGAGGCGCGGGGGTGGGATGTGCTGCTCAACGAAGAATATCGCGTGGCGATGCAGGCCGCTAAGGGCGGGGATGATGCGGATAGGGACATGCCGGAATTTGCCCGCCGCGAAGAAACCTTGCGCGCCATGCAGCGGGCGTGGATTCCGTTTCGGGATGCCAAGTGCGATGCGGAATACGCCAAATGGGGCATGGGGTCTATGCGCAATATTGCAGGCAGCGGCTGCTTGATGCAAACCAATGCCGAGCAAACCATCCAGCTTTGGGCGATGTATGATGCGTTTCGCTAGTGTCTTGGCCATTACCCTGCTGGCGGCTGTGCCGGTGGCGGCGCAAGAGGGCATCATCTATAGTGATGCGCCCTCGCAAGCCTGTTTGGAAGAGGCAACATCTGACGGGGAGCGCGCGGATTGCATCGGGGCTTCTGCACGGCAATGTATTGAGGATAGCCCCGTTGGTAATAGGCGGCTTATTGGCGCTTTGTGTTTGATTAGCGAAACCGAATATTGGCAGCGGCGGCTGGATGATGCGCGCTTCGAGCTGGTGCGCTCCTTTGAGGCGATGGATAGTGGCCTTGGCAACGATGGGCAATCGGCTTTTTCAAAGGGCGAGGTGCTGGACTTGATGATGCAAACTTGGGAGCGGCATCGTGATCCGCTGTGCCAATTTGAATTGGCATTATCGGAGGCAATGCCGGGCGATAACCTTGTTGATGTTGCATGTAATTTACGGCTCACGGGTGAACAGGCGCTTTATCTTGAAGCGCAATCGGGGGGGGGATAGATGCGGGTTCTGTTTGTATTGTTGCTGCTGGCCAGGCCGCTGAGCGCGCAGGAGGGCATTGAAATCAGTCTCACCGAGACCTGTATGGAGGAGGCGATCAGCTATGAGGAGCGGCAGTATTGTGTGGGGGCGGCGGCGCGACAATGTATGGAATACCTTGGGGATTCTGAGGGCATGGCCCGCTGTGCGGGGGCCGAAACCGCATGGTGGGAAGCGCGGATGAATGCAAATTTCGAGATAATTTCGACGGGCGCAGAGGTGAGTGCTGACCAAGCCAAAGCGCTGGCGCGGATGCAGGCGGCGTGGCTGGCGTATCGCAAGGAGAGCTGCTCTTTTGAGCAGGCGTTCGGGGTGGGGCAAGCGGCAAGCAAGGCGGAGTGCTTGCTGTGGATGACCGGAGATCAGGCGGTTTATTTAGAAGATTATGTGCCGGGGTATTGAGATATGGCGAAGCTGAAATCACAGATTAGTGCGGGGTCCGCTGACTTTGCGGCCAACGAAGCGGCGTTGCAGGCAGCGCTGGACGGGGTGGCTTTTGTGGCGGCTACGGCGGCGCTGGGCGGCTCGGAAGGTTCACGCAAGCGGCACCTCGGGCGGGGCAAAATGCTGCCGCGTGACCGCGTGGCGGGGCTGCTGGATACGGGGTCGGACTTTCTGGAAATCGGGGCCTTGGCGGCGCATGGGCTTTATGGCGGCGCTTCGCCTTCTGCTGGCGTGATTGCGGGTGTTGGGCTGGTGCATGGGCGCGCGGTGATGGTGGTATGCAATGATGCCACCGTGAAGGGCGGGACGTATTATCCGATGACCGTGAAAAAGCATTTGCGGGCGCAGGAGATTGCCGAGGAGAATGGGCTGCCGTGTGTTTACCTTGTGGATAGCGGCGGGGCGAACTTGCCTAATCAGGATGAGGTTTTCCCCGACCGCGACCACTTCGGGCGGATATTTTATAACCAAGCACGGATGAGCGCCAAGGGGATTGCGCAGATCGCGGTGGTGATGGGCAGCTGCACGGCGGGCGGGGCTTATGTGCCGGCGATGTCTGATGTTTCGATCATTGTGAAGGAGCAAGGGACGATCTTTTTGGCGGGGCCGCCTTTGGTGAAGGCAGCGACGGGGGAGGTTGTGAGCGCCGAGGATTTGGGCGGCGGGGATGTGCACACGAGGCTGAGCGGTGTGGCGGATTATCTGGCCGAGGATGATGCGCATGCGCTGGCGCTGGCGCGACAGGCTGTGGCGTCGCTTGGTGGGGTAAATAACCCCACCCTATGGGGGGAGGCTCCGGCTTATGACCCCGCCGAAATGCTCGGGGTGATTCCGGCGGATGCGAAGGTGCCGTATGATATTCGTGAGGTAATCGCGCGGGTGGTGGATGGCTCTGACTTTGACGAATTCAAGGCGCGGTTTGGTACGACTTTGGTGTGCGGCTTTGCCCGTATTGAAGGGATGCAGGTGGGGATTATTGCCAATAACGGCGTGCTGTTTTCTGAAAGCGCCGTGAAGGGGGCGCATTTTGTAGAGCTGTGTTGCCAGCGCAAAATCCCGCTTGTTTTTTTGCAGAATATCACCGGCTTTATGGTCGGGCAGAAGTATGAGGCCGAAGGGATTGCGCGGCACGGGGCCAAGCTGGTGACAGCAGTGGCTTGCGCGGCGGTGCCGAAGGTGACGGTGCTGGTGGGCGGCTCTTTTGGGGCGGGGAATTACGGGATGTCGGGGCGGGCCTATTCGCCGCGCTTCCTGTGGACATGG
This sequence comes from Alphaproteobacteria bacterium, assembly GCA_024279075.1. Lineage (GTDB taxonomy): Bacteria > Pseudomonadota > Alphaproteobacteria > Rhodobacterales > Rhodobacteraceae > UBA3077. The sequence goes on from JAJRRX010000100.1 coordinate 4,400, forward strand.
CCGAATAGCCGGATTTCGGTGATGGGTGGTGAGCAGGCGGCGGGGGTGCTGGCAACGGTGAGGCGCGACGGGATTGAGCGGGATGGGGGCGAATGGAGCGCCGAGGAAGAAGCGGCGTTCAAGGCCCCGACTTTGGAAATGTTTGAGGAGCAAAGTCACCCGCTCTATGCCACCGCACGGCTGTGGGATGACGGCATTATCGACCCGCGCGACACCCGCAAAGTGCTGGCGCTATCGCTGCGCGCGGCCTTGAATGTGGAGATAGAGGAGACACGTTTTGGCGTGTTTCGGATGTGAGGTTAAGTGATGATCTCTGAAATTCGAGAGAATAGAATTCTCCATGTCTATGGCAGCGAAATCGTTTCTTACGAAGAAGCCATTAGCGAGGCGTTTTCAGTAATTTTAAAACTCACGAAATATCCACAACCGCCGTCTAGTGAAATTCACGCTGGGCTGCGCCGTGTATTGGCAGACTCAGCTCTCATTAGCCTCATCTTTTTTCCTGTTGGAAAAAAAGATGGCTTTCGAGGGGAGAGAGCTAAATTTCTCTGCGAAAAATTCCGAGTTGACGATAGTTCGCCGCTAAAAAGCCGAGCTCTGAGAAATCATATTGCACATTTAGACGAACGGTTTGATGAATGGATTCTAAACTCCCAAAAACAAACCTTTGGGCGAGCAATGCTTGGGAGTCGAGCGGATGCAATTAGTTTGGGCTTAGAAGCTGAAGATATTCTGGGCATATTCGCCCCCAAAACGTTGGTTTTTTCGTTTATCGAAGATGATCTCCGTGTTGATGAATTGGTGCATGAAATTAGGCGAATTTCGCAAACTGCGCGCCAAACGCTTCGTAACCTGCCTTGGTTGAAGGAAAACTAAAAAAAATGTTCACTAAAATCCTGATCGCCAACCGTGGGGAAATTGCCTGTCGGATAATGGAAACGACGCAGAAGATGGGAGTGGCCACGGTGGCTGTGTATTCCGATGCGGACGCCACCGCGCGGCATGTGATGCTGGCTGACGAGGCGGTGCGGATTGGCCCTGCACCGGTGGGGGAGAGCTATTTGCTCGGCGACAGGATTATTGCGGCGGCCTTGGAAACGGGGGCGGAGGCTGTGCATCCGGGGTATGGGTTTTTGAGTGAGAATCCGGAGTTTGTTGAAGCGGTGGAGGCGGCGGGGCTTGTGTTTATTGGGCCGTCGGCCAGTGCGATCAAAGCAATGGGGCTGAAGGATGCGGCCAAGGTGCTGATGGAGGAGGCGGGGGTGCCTGTGGTGCCGGGGTATCATGGGGATAATCAGGAGGATGCGTTTCTGGCGGCTAGGGCTGCGGAAATAGGGTATCCGGTTCTGATTAAAGCCGTTGCGGGCGGCGGCGGCAAAGGGATGCGCCGCGTCGACGATAGCGCTATGTTTACCGAGGCTTTACACGCGGCGCGCCGTGAGGGCAGCGCTAGTTTTGGCAACCCGCAAGTGCTGATCGAGAAGTATATCCTTAGCCCTCGGCATATTGAAATGCAGGTGTTTGGCGATGGGCATGGCGGGGCCGTGCATTTGTTTGAGCGGGATTGCTCGTTGCAGCGGCGGCACCAGAAAGTGATAGAGGAGGCCCCCGCGCCGGGGATGACTTCGGAAATGCGGGAGGCCATGGGCGCGGCGGCGGTGAAGGCGGCGAAGGCGATTGGCTATTCGGGCGCGGGGACGGTGGAATTTATCGTCGACGGGGCGGATGGGCTGCGGGCAGACGGGTTCTGGTTTATGGAGATGAACACGCGGTTGCAGGTGGAGCATCCGGTGACGGAGGCCATCACGGGGCTGGATTTGGTGCAGTTGCAGCTTGAGGTAGCCGCTGGCGGGCGGGTGCCTGAACAGCGGGACATAACTCAAGTTGGCCACGCGATTGAAGTGCGAATTTATGCCGAGGATGTGCCAGCTGGGTTTTTACCTGCCACGGGGCGGTTGCAGGTTTTAGACTTTCCGAACTGTTTTCGCATTGATAGCGGCGTGCGGGCGGGCGACGAGATTTCGCCTTGGTATGACCCGATGATCGCCAAGCTGACGGAGTTTGCGCTGACACGAGAAGAAGCCTTGGCTGAGATGCGGTGGGCGCTCAATCGGACCGATATAGTGGGCTGCACAACGAATGTGGAGTTCCTTTCGCGGCTGGTGGCCGCGCCGGACTTTGTAGCGGGGAAAATGGACACAGGGTTGATCGAGCGGGGGCTTGAGGGGCTGGTGGCTGTGCCGGATGAACCAGAGGGCTTGCGGGCTTTGCTGGCGGTGGCGGGAAAGGATTGGGGCGAGGGCTTTACGCTGTGGCAGCCGCTGCGGCAGATGGTGTCGCTGGATGGTGCGGGCCATTGGGTGCAGGTGCTTGGCGGTGGACGGTTCATCGTTGATGATGTGCCGCTTGAGGTGCTGGCGAAGGCGGGCGTGGAGTGGACGGTGAAGCTTGGCGGACGGGTGATGCGGGCGCGGGTGCGGCGGGTTGGGGGCAGGGTTTATGCGTCAATGGGCGGCGCACGCTTCGAGGCCGAGATTGATGACCCGTTGAACCGTGATGCGGGGGTTGAGGCTGGCGCAGGGGCTTTGTTGGCGCCGATGCCGGGCTTGGTGCAAGCGGTGCTGGCGGCGGCAGGGGAGACCGTGGAAGCGGGGGCGGCGCTCTTGGTGATGGAGGCGATGAAGATGGAGCATACGCTGCGCGCGCCCTTTGACGGGGTGGTGGGCGAGGTGCTAGTCAGCGTGGGGGCGCAGGTGGAAAGCGGCGCGGTGTTGCTGCGCATGGAGGACGCATGATCCGGCTGCATCATTGCCCGCAAACGCGCTCCATGCGGGTGCTGTGGATGCTTTATGAGCTTGGGTTGGAGTTTGAGCTGGTGGCGCATGGCTTTGACAAGAGCTTGCGCGACCCTGAATATTTGGCGCTGCATCCGGCAGGAAGGGTGCCGGCGCTGGAGATTGACGGCGGGGTGATTTTCGAGAGTCTTGCGGCGCTGCAGTACTTGGCGGAGCGGCATGTGGAACAGGGGCTGGCGGGGGCGGGGATGGACTGGCTGAACTGGTTGCATTTTGCCGAGACCATGAGCCAGCATACGGCGGCACTGACACAGCAGCATATTGCGATTTATCCGGCGGCGGCGCGCTCGGGTTTGGTGTGCAAGATCGAGGCGATGCGGCTGGGGAAGACCTACGCTGCGCTGGAGGGGCGGCTTGAGGGGCGGGACTATGTGCTGGGGGAATTTTCGGCGGCGGATGTCGGGCTAGGGCAGGCGCTTTATATGGCGCGGCATTTTGTGAAGCTTGAGGGATTTCCAAGGGTTGCGGGGTATTATGAACGGCTTTCAGCAAGGGCGGCATTTCAGCGGGCTTTACCGCAGGAAGGCGAGGCTTTACTTTATGTGAAGGATTATTATGAGGTGTCAGATGTCTGAATTTGTTCGGATTTTCGAGATGGGACCGCGAGATGGGTTGCAGAATGAAGCGGCGATGATTTCGACGGCGGATAAGGTGGCTTTGGTTGATAGGTTGAGTTCGTGTGGCTTTGACCATATTGAAGTGACGAGCTTTGTTTCGCCGATATGGGTGCCGCAGATGGCGGATGCGGCGGATGTTTTGGCGGGGATAAAGCGGAAGGCGGGCGTGGCCTTTTCGGCGCTGACGCCGAATATGCGGGGCTTGGAGCGCGCGCGGGCGGCGGGGGCTTCCGAGGTGGCGATTTTTGGATCGGCTTCGGAGGGGTTCAGCCAAGCGAATATCAATTGCAGCATTGCAGAGAGTTTGGAGCGGTTTCGGCCATTGGTAGCGGCGGCGCGGGCGGACGGGATTCCGGTGCGGGGGTATGTTTCTTGCGTTATTGAATGCCCGTATGACGGGGTGGTGAAGCCGGAGGCGGTGGCGCGGGTGGCGGCGGAATTGTTGGAGATGGGCTGCTATGAGGTGTCGCTCGGGGATACGATTGGGGCAGGGGTGCCTTTGAGTGTTGGCGCGATGCTGGACGTGGTTAAGCAGGGGGTGCCGGCGGGGAAGCTGGCAGGGCATTTTCATGACA
>JAJRRX010000101.1 GCA_024279075.1 Alphaproteobacteria bacterium
CACTAGACCTGACGATGGTGGACCTTAAAGCGCAAGGGTTGATGGGCTAACACACCGCGCTGATTTCAGCCCAGATCGGCATATGATCGGAGGCTTGGCGGGCCGCTTCGCAGCTATGCACGCCACTACCTTTAAAGGTTAGATCCCGGCTAAGGGCGATCTTATCTAGCCCGACCAACGGCTTAACACTAGGGAAGCTATGGCCTGGCGTGTGTAGGTTAAACTGTGCATCGAGCGCAGAAAGATTGCGGCTTTGGCGGCTCCACTCATTAAAATCGCCCATAATCAGGGTGGGTTTATGTGGTAACCGCCCCAGAAAAGCGGCGATTTGTGCAACCTGTGCTTGGCGGGCACGGCGCAAAAGTGCCAGATGCACCCCCACCACCCGCAGGTTTTCAAGGTCCACCACCACCGCGCCGCGTGGCTCTAGCCCTTGCAGCGCAAGCGTGTGGATACCCTCCACCTCTGTGCCTCGGCGCAGCAAAATGGCATTGCCGTGCCAACCGATGCTATCTGGCCGATGCGCGAGATCTACGATTTCTAGGTCGGTTTCTTCGGCCAGCATGGCGCGGGGAATGGAGCTAGCGCGGCGGCCAAAGCGGCGGTCTACTTCTTGCAGCGCAACAATATCAGGGTCCATCGCTTTAAGGACAGAGAGCACACGGGCGGGGTCGCGGCGGTAATCACGGCCGACGGATTTTCGGATATTATAGCTGGCAACTCGGGTCATATTTTACGCTCCTCGACCGTATATAAGCCATGTTGGCTAGTTTTGAAGCCTTGCCCGCGAAGATTGGCTAGCCTAAGCTAGGGCGAAGGACTTTGACCTATGCGCTTTACCCTGCAAAGCACCATTGTTTACCTGATCTGGATTTTTCTGCTTGGCGAGGGGCTCTATTCCCTTTGGCAACGGCAGTGGAACGAGGCTTTTGTGGCGGGGTTTACCCTTTCCCTCACCTTCCTGCCCTTTGTGTTTAAAGATAGGCTCGGGGTGCGCTTGCCGATGACTTTCGGCGCGCTGATCGTGGTATTTCTCTTTGCCACGTTATTTTTGGGTGAGGTTGGCGATTTTTATGAGCGTTATTGGTGGTGGGATGTGGTGCTGCACAGCGGTTCTGCCATTGGTTTTGGGCTGATCGGCTATGTGCTGGTTTTTATGCTGTTTGAGGGGGACCGCTTCGCCGCGCCACCCCTCGCGCTGGCCTTTCTGGCCTTTAGCATTGCTGTCAGCATCGGTGCGATTTGGGAGATTTTCGAATTTAGCATGGATAGCCTGTTTGGCATGAACATGCAAAAATCAGGCCTTGTGGACACAATGTGGGACCTGATTGTGAACACAATCGGTGCCAGCATTGGCGCGCTGGCGGGGTATCTTTACCAAAAGGGCAAGCACTTTTTGGGGTTGTCCAAGATGATAGAGCAGTTTGTGAGCGCCAACGCCAAGTTTTTCCGCAAAAACAAGTAGGATGCGTGGTCCTCCACGCACCGCTGGGTGAAGGTGCGTGCAGATCACACACCCTTCGATGGGCTAAAGACTGGCGTTCAGCGCGGCGACAATGGCATCACCCATCTCAGTGGTAGAAGCCGGCGTGCCATCGCCCTTTTGCATCAAGTCTGCTGTGCGAGTGCCATCGGCCAGCACTTTTTCTACGGCGGCCTCTAAACGGTCGGCTTCGGCCCCTTGGCCGTAGGAATAGCGCAGCGCCATCGCGAAGCTCAGGATGGTCGCGCTGGGGTTGGCTTTGCCTTGGCCCGCGATATCAGGTGCCGAGCCGTGCACCGGCTCATACATCGCCTTTGGCATGCCGTTTGCCATTGGCACACCAAGGCTGGCCGAGGGCAACATGCCGAGCGACCCAGTGAGCATAGCGGCGCAATCGGACAAGATATCGCCGAACAGGTTGTCGGTTACAATCACGTCAAACTGCTTGGGGGTGCGCACCAACTGCATGGCGCAGTTATCGGCATACATGTGAGAAAGCTCGACATCGGGGTAATCTTCCGCGCCGATTTTGGTCACGACCTCGCGCCACAAAATCCCGCTTTCCATCACATTGGCTTTTTCAACCGAGCACAGGCGGTTATCGCGTTTGCGGGCCAGCTCAAAGGCAGCGCGGGCAACACGGTCAATCTCGCTTTCGGTGTAGCGCTGGGTGTTGATGCCCACCCGCTCGCCGTTTTCTTCAAAGATACCACGAGGTTCACCGAAGTAGCTACCGGAGGTGAGCTCACGCACGATCATGATATCAAGGCCGGACACCAGCTCTTTTTTCAGGCTGGAGAAATCCGCTAGGGCGTCAAAACATTGGGCGGGGCGCAGGTTGGCAAACAGGTCCATTTCTTTGCGCAGGCGCAGCAACCCGCGCTCTGGCTTAACACTAAAATCAAGTTCGTCATAGGCAGGGCCACCAACGGCACCAAGCAAAACCGCATCAACTTCTTGCGCTTTGGCCATGGTTTCATCTGTCAACGGCGTGCCGTGGGCGTCATAAGCCGCGCCACCAACAAGGTCCTCTGAAACATCAAATTTCAACCCGCGTTTATCGTCAAGCCACCCC
>JAJRRX010000102.1 GCA_024279075.1 Alphaproteobacteria bacterium
AAAGGGCGCATAGGTTTTTCGACTCACGAGGTTTGTAACTCGGTCGACATTAGTATGCAGATACAAACAACAATTTGATCTCTATCAAGCTGCGACAATTTATGCGCAACTATCTGCTTTTTTCCGGTTCAGGGCCGTGGCTTTAAGCCCGCGCGGCTTGGCGGCAGGCATTAGGCTTGCAAGTGACGAATTAAAGCGGGTAAACAGGCGTATAGGTGTATAAAAGGATGGCTGTTCATGCTGCAAAACTCAACAATTTTGATAACCGGCGGTACTGGTTCATTTGGCAATACCTTTGTGCCCATGACACTGGCAAAGTATAACCCCAAAAAAATTATCATCTTTTCCCGCGATGAAATGAAGCAATGGGAGATGGCGAAGAAGTTTCCGAATGATAGCCGGGTGCGGTTTTTTATCGGCGATGTGCGCGATAAAGACCGGCTTTATCGGGCGCTCGACGGGGTGGATTATGTGGTACATGCCGCCGCCACAAAAATTGTGCCCACCGCCGAATATAACCCGTTTGAATGCGTAAAAACCAACATTAACGGCGCGATGAACCTAATAGATGCCTGCATTGATAAAGGCGTAAAACGCGTTGTGGCGCTTTCAACCGATAAAGCCAGTAGCCCTGTAAACCTTTATGGTGCCACCAAGCTGGCCTCAGATAAGCTTTTTGTGGCGGGCAATTCCTATTCCGGCGGTCATAAATGCCGCTTTGCTGTGGTGCGCTATGGCAATGTCATGGGCTCTAGGGGCTCGGTTATTCCATTTTTCATGTCGATCAAAGATAAAGGCGTTTTGCCGATTACCGATGATAAAATGACCCGCTTTATGATCACCCTTGAGCAAGGCGTGGACCTTGTCTGGCGGGCGTTTGATGACATGGAAGGTGGCGAGATTTACGTCAAAAAAATCCCGTCGATGAAGGTAACAGAGCTGGCCAAAGCGATTGCGCCCGAAGCGAAACAGGAGATCGTCGGCATTCGCCCCGGTGAAAAGCTGCACGAGCAGATGATCGGCGAAGAGGACGCGGCGTTTACCTTTGAATACCCCGGCCATTTCAAAATCCTGCCTAACATCAATAATTGGGGCAGCTCAAAAGAGCGGATCAAGGACGGTGTGCAAGTGCCCCTGGGCTTCTGCTATACCAGCGATAATAACGCTGAGTGGATGAGCATTGACGCGCTTAGTCAATGGGTTGAGGCCAATATCGACCACATCGGGAAGGTCTAACCGATGATCCCCTATGGCCGCCACGAGATCAGCCAAGCCGACGTAGATACGGTGATCGACGTGCTGCAAAACCAGTTTTTGACCCAAGGCGCGCAGGTGCCGAAGTTTGAGAAAACGGTAGCAGAGTATTGCAGCGTGGCCCACGGGGTGGCGGTCAATAGCGCCACCTCGGCCCTGCATATCGCCTGCCTTGCGCTTGGCTTGGGCAAAGGCGATTGGCTCTGGACAAGCCCGCTGACCTTCGTGGCCTCGGCCAATTGTGGGCTTTATTGCGGCGCAGAGGTTGATTTTGTCGATATCGACGCAGCAAGTTGGAATATGTGCCCCGTTAAGCTGGAGCAAAAGCTGCTCAAGGCAAAGGCCGAGGGGCGCTTGCCCAAGGTCGTGGTGCCGGTGCATTTGCGCGGTGAGCCGTGCGATATGGCGGCGATTGGCGCACTGGCCAAGCGCTTTGGTTTTAAGGTAATCGAGGACGCCTCCCACGCCATTGGCGGCAGTTACGCGGGGCAAAAAATCGGGGCTTGTGCGCATAGCGATATTACGGTGTTCAGCTTCCACCCCGTCAAAATTGTCACTACCGCAGAGGGCGGCATGGCGATGACCAATAGCGACGAGCTTGCCACCCGCATGGGCCTTTTCCGCAGCCACGGCATCACGCGAGACCCTGCGTTGATGACCCACGAAGCCGACGGCGCATGGTATTACCAGCAGGTCGAGCTTGGCTATAATTACCGCCTGACCGACCTGCAAGCCGCGCTTGGCATCAGCCAAGTGCAGCGGCTGGACGCGTTCGTCGCCAAGCGCCACGCACTGGCGGACCGCTATGATACGCTCCTCGCAAACCTGCCCCTTACTCTGCCCACCCGCGCCAAAGGCAACCTTTCTGGCCTGCATCTCTACCCTGTGCGCTTGCAACTGGGCAAAATCAGCCCTTCTCATGGCGAGGTCTTTGACCGGATGCGCGCCGCTGGCATCGGGGTCAACCTACACTATATCCCAGTGCATTTGCAGCCGTTCTATAAATCCATGGTTTTTACCAAGGGTGATTTCCCCGAGGCCGAGCGCTACTACGCCGAGGCCCTCACCCTGCCGCTTTTCCCCGCCCTCACTAAGGCCGAGCAGGACGAGGTGGTCGCCGCCCTCACCGCCGCCATCGCACCATGAAGGTCGCCGTTATCCCCGCGCGGGGCGGCTCCAAGCGCATCCCGCACAAAAACATAAAGCCGTTTTGCGGCAAGCCAATGATCGCGTGGTCAATCGAGGCTGCGCTGGCAAGTGGCTGCTTTGAGCGGGTTGTGGTCTCCACGGATGATGCCGAAATCGCCGACGTCGCCGAAGCCCACGGGGCTGAAGTGCCTTTCATGCGCCCCGCCGCCCTCTCAGATGATTTCACCGGCACCATCCCCGTTATCCGCCACGCTGCCGAGGCGCTGGCAATGCCCGATGAAGCCGCGCTTTGCTGCCTCTATGCCACCGCCTCCTTTGTGCAGCCCGCTGACATTCAGCGCGGCTTAGAGGTGCTTGAAAACGCCTCGCTTGATTACGCCTTCTCCGTCACCAGCTACGCCTTCCCCATCCAGCGCGCTTTGCGGATCACACCGGATAACCGCACCGAGATGTTCACCCCCGAAGCCTTCAACACCCGCTCGCAAGACCTTGAAGAGGCCTTCCACGATGCAGGCCAGTTTTACTGGGGCCGCGTGGCCGCATGGCGGGCGGAAAAACCGATTTTTGACGCCAACTCCGCCCCTGTTATCCTCCCCCGCGCACGGGTGCAGGATATTGACACACCCGAAGACTGGCAGCGCGCCGAGCTTATGTTCAAAGCCGCAGGGCTGGGCTGATGCCAAGCGCACCCAAAATCCTGTTTCGCGCCGATGCCTCGCTGAATATCGGCACCGGCCACGTAATGCGCTGCTTGACGCTGGCCAAGGCGCTAAAAGCAGCGGACTGCACCTTTGCCTGCCGCCAACACGAAGGCAACCTGATTTCGCATATTCGTACCGAGGGCTTTGGGGTGCTGGAACTGCCTAGGGGTGAAGCCACGACAGAGGGTTCATATTCGGATTGGCTCGGCGTAAGCTGGCAGGAGGACGCCGCCCAAACAGCGGCGGTGGGGCCGTGTGACTGGCTGGTGGTGGACCATTACGCGCTCGATGCCCGCTGGGAGGCCACCCTGCGCCCCCATGCTGCACGGATCATGGCCATAGACGACCTCGCCAACCGCCCGCATGATTGTGACCTGCTGCTCGACCAAAACCTTGGTCGTAAAGAAGCCGATTATGCGCTGCTTGTAGCGCCAGAAACACCCCTGCTCCTCGGGCCTGGGTTTGCACTTTTGCGGCCTGAGTTCAGCATATGGAGGGAAAAATCCCTCGCGCGGCGCGATGGCGAGCTTAAAACCCTGCTCATCACTATGGGCGGGGTGGACCAGCACAATGTAACAGGTGACATTCTGGCGGCGTTGAAAAGCAGCGCTTTGCCTGAGG
>JAJRRX010000103.1 GCA_024279075.1 Alphaproteobacteria bacterium
AAAGTGATTGTGGACACGGTTGAGAGCGGCCACATGACCAAAGACCTCGCGCTGCTGGTTGGGCCAGATCAGAAATGGCTCACCACAGAAGGGTTCTTGGAGAAGATCGACGAGAACCTGCAAAAAGCACTGGCGTAAATCGTCGAATTAAGACTACGGTAAAAGGGCGCCCTTAAGGCGCCCTTTTTCATGGAGGCCCGCATGCCCATACATTATCTCTACTTGCTCATCGCCATTATTGCGGAGGTTATCGGCACCTCGGCCCTGCAAGCCTCGGCGCAGTTCACACGGTTCTGGCCTTCGGTGATTGTGGTTTCCGGCTATACCGCCTCGTTCATTTTCATGGCTTACACCTTGAAATACATGCCGGTTTCCATCGTATATGCCATCTGGTCGGGCCTCGGCATCGTATTTATCGCGCTCATCGGATATTTCTGGTTCAAGCAATCGCTAGACGCGCCCGCCATCATCGGGTTGTCGCTTATCATCGCGGGCGTTCTTGTTATCCACCTGTTTTCAAGCACGGCCACGCATTAAAACGGCGCAAAAACCTCAGAGGTGATCGCGCCATTTTCAATACATAAAAACGTATTCGGCGGCACTTCTTCCCACGGAAATTCGCCCATATCGAGCGGTTCAGATACCAACGTTAACCCGTCAAACTGGCAAGATTTCCGCAGGTAAAGGCTGGGGGCAAACTTGTCAGACGCATAGCGAATGGCAAACAGCCGCTTGCCGTCAGAAAAGGCGACCGTAAAGCGCATATAGGGGGTTTCGCCCCGTTCCCGCGCCAGCGTTTCTAGCTTCGCAACTGTCCGCTCCATCGCCGCTTTTGGGTCGGTTTCCAGCCCATCCCCGAGCGCGATTAAAAACGCCGCCTCGCTATCTGTTGCGCCCTTGCGGTTATCATAATAGGCGTCCGGAATAAGCTGGTCCACCTGCTTGCGAAAACCGTTATAGCCGCCCAACATGCCATTATGCATAAAAGACCAGTGCTCATGCACAAAAGGGTGGCAATTATTGCGGCTTGTGGCGCTGCCCGTGCTGGCGCGCACATGGGCCAGAAAAAGACCGGATTTCACCTGCTGCGCAAGGCTGGCGAGGTTGGGGTCCGACCACGCGGGGTAGGTATCCCGATACGAGCCCGGTGTGGGCCGCGCGCCATACCAAGCCACACCAAACCCGTCTCCATTGGTATCGGTCTTGCCCTCATCCGAGTGTATACTCTGCGAGATCAGCGAATGCTCGGGGCGGCTAACGATCTCTTCCAGAAAGATGCATTCTCCCGCATACGCCGCCCAACGGCACATTTAGGCGCCCTCGACGATCACCAAATCGCGGATGGAATGCTCCAGCGCAATCGGCAAGATTTTTTGGTATTCAGCGCTGTTATAGAAGGCCTTCGCCGTCGCCATATCGGGCATTTCAATCACCACATGCCTATCCGGCCCGCTGCCCTCCACCTGCTCATAAGCCCCTGCTTTCACGAGAAACTTACCGCCGAAGCTTTCAGCAAGCGCGGGCGTTTGTGCCGCATAGGCTTTATAAGCCTCAAGGTCCGTCACCTCAATGCGAGCGATGATATAGGCGGCCACTTAAACACCCTCCACAAAGGTATATTCGCGCTCGGCGGCGGGCAGGCCGTGGCTCAGCGCTTCCTGATATTCAGGGCTATTATAAAACGCCTTGGCTGTGTCCCAATCCGCAAATTTGATGATCACATTGCGCGCACGCCCTGTGCCTTCCATCTGCAAGCTCTCGCCGCCTCGCGCTAAAAATTCTGCGCCGTATTTATCCACCGCAGGCCCCGCGATCTCGGCATATTTAGCGTAAGCCTCCGCGTCTTTCACATCAATATGAACCATTGCATATACAGCCATTTAAGCCTCCAGCATGTTAATCACGGCCTGAATGGCCTCTTCTGCATTTTCCGCACTCGATCCGCCCGCTTGCGCCATATCCGGCCGCCCGCCGCCGCCCTTGCCGCCCAGCTTTTCAGCCGCCACGCGCACGATATCCACAGCCGAAACGCTGAGGCCCTCGGTCACGCCCGCCGCAATCGCCGCACGCTCGCCCGTGTCGGCAATGAGTAAAACAATACCTTTGCCCAGCCGCTTTTTGTGCTCATCAATCATCCCACGCAGGTCTTTGCCCGAAACACCACTCAGCGTTTGCGCCAAAACGGAATGCCGTTGATATTTTGCACGCTGACCTCGGCCTGCCCTGAGCCTGCCATCGCCAGCTGTTTGCGGAAGTTCGCCAGCTCGTTTTGCATCTGTTTGCGCTCATCCAGCAGCGCTTTAATGCGCTCGGGGAGTTGCTCAGCGGTAGACTTCATCGCCGCCGCCGCCTGCGCCAAATGTGTGTCATTCATGGCGATATAGCCCATGGCTCCCGCGCCGGTGAGGCCCTCAATCCGGCGCACGCCGGATGCCGAAGCCCCCTCAGAGACCAGTTTAAACAAGCCGATTTCGCCAAGGCGCTCCACATGGGTGCCACCACAAAGCTCCAGCGAGTAGGTTTTGCCGTCAATCCCCTTGCCCGAACCCTCCAGCTCCCCCATCGATACAACCCGCACCTCGTCGCCATATTTCTCGCCAAACAATGCCTGCGCACCAAGATCGCGCGCGGCATCCGGCGTCATAATCCGTGTTTCTACACGGGAGTTCTGGCGGATATAGCGATTTACTTCCATCTCCACCTCGGCCAATTCGTCATTGGTCATCGCCTTAGCGTGGCTGAAATCAAAGCGCATCCGGTTGGCGGCGGTCAGCGAGCCACGCTGCGCAACGTGGGTGCCCAGCACATTGCGCAAGGCCTCGTTTAGCAGGTGGGTTGCCGAGTGGTTGGCCCGAATGGCGCGGCGGTTGAGGTGGTTTACCTTCAGCTCGGCGGCTTGCCCAAGGCTGATTTCGCCATCAGTCACCATGCCAATATGCACAAAAACGCCGGCTTTTTTTCGGGTATCGGTAATGGTCACAGTGCCGGTTTCGGTGGTGATAATGCCTTCATCACCAACCTGCCCGCCGCTTTCTGCGTAAAACGGCGTTTGGTTCAGCGCTATTTGCACCTCGCCATTGGCCGTATCTTTTGCCTCACCATCGATCACCAACGCCACAATATGGCCCTCGGCCTCTTCCTCGATATAGCCGATAAATTCGCTTGGGCCATGCTTGTCTACCACGTCAAACCACACGTTTTCATCAGCGGCCTCGCCCGAGCCTGCCCACGCCGCGCGGGCCTTGGCTTTTTGCTCGGCCATAGCCGCGTCAAAGCCCTCGGTATCGACCTCTAGGGATTGTTCGCGCAGGGCATCTTGGGTAAGATCAAGTGGAAATCCGTAAGTGTCATAAAGCTTAAAGGCAGTTTTACCGGACAGCGGTTCGCCTTCGTCAAGCTGGCTCAGCTCGCCGTCGAGCAGCTTCAAGCCGCGCTCAAGTGTGGTTTTGAAGCGGGTTTCTTCCAGCTCCAGCGTTTCTTCAATCATGCTTTGCGCGTGCGAAAGTTCGGGGAAGGCCTGCCCCATTTCTGCCACGAGTTCGGGCACAAGCCGGTGCATTACAGGGTCTTTTGCCCCAAGTAAATGCGCGTGCCGCATGGCACGGCGCATGATCCGGCGCAGAACATAGCCGCGGCCTTCATTGCTGGGCAGCACGCCGTCCGCGATCAGGAAAGAAGTGGAGCGCAGGTGGTCCGCGATCACACGGTGGTGGATATTGCCATCGCCATCAGGCTCGGAATTGGTGGCATGGGCTGAGGCCTCGATAAGGCTGCGCATCATGTCGGTGTCGTAAATATCGTTTGAGCCTTGCAGGGTCGAGCTGATCCGCTCCAGCCCCATGCCGGTATCAATGCTGGGCTTGGGCAGGTTCAAGCGGGTGCCGTCCTCCTGCTGTTCATATTGCATGAAAACGAGGTTCCATATTTCAATAAACCGGTCGCCGTCCTCATCTTTAGTGCCCGGAGGGCCGCCCCATATTTTATCGCCGTGGTCATAGAAAATTTCGGTGCAAGGGCCGCAGGGGCCAGTGGCCCCCATGGACCAGAAATTGTCATCCGTCGCGATGCGTATGATGCGGTCATCCGAAAGCCCTGCGTGTTTTTTCCAAATATTAGCAGCCTCGTCGTCCGTATGGTAAACCGTAACGAGGAGCTTGCTTTTATCAAGGCCAAATTCTTTGGTCAGCAAATCCCACGCAAAGGGAATCGCGTCTTCCTTGAAGTAATCTCCAAAACTGAAATTTCCGAGCATTTCGAAGAATGTATGGTGGCGGGCGGTGTAGCCGACGTTATCAAGATCGTTATGTTTGCCCCCTGCCCGCACGCATTTCTGGCTGGTTACGGCGCGGGTATAGTCGCGGTTTTCCAAGCCTGTAAACACGTTTTTGAATTGCACCATACCGGCATTGGTGAACATCAGGCTCGGGTCATTCCTTGGCACAAGCGGGGAGCTTTCCACCGCTGTGTGACCGGTTTTCACGAAAGAATCGATAAACGTGCTACGGATGTCATTAACGCTGAGCATAGGAACCCCTGTTTCTTCATTTGGCTTTATAAAAACCTCTATAAGGAAGCGGCTTGGGTGTCTACAGCGCGGCATGAAAAAGGCGGCCACTTGGGCCGCCTTTTGTTATTCTTCCAGCACGCTATCGTCTGAGCCATCAAAATCCAGCCCATGCGCAGCGCGGATTTTGTCTTCGATCTCATGCGCGATATCAGGATGTTCCTTCAGGAAGGTTTTTGAGTTCTCGCGGCCCTGCCCGATGCGCTCATCGCCATAAGAGAACCAAGAGCCTGCCTTGCCAACCAAGCCAAGCTTTACGCCCATATCGAGCAATTCACCGGTTTTGGAAATGCCGGTGCCAAACATGATATCAAATTCAACCTGCTTGAACGGCGGGGCCACTTTGTTTTTGACCACCTTAACGCGGGTGGCGTTGCCCACCACTTCATCTCTATCTTTTAGCGACCCAATGCGGCGGATATCCAGCCGTACAGACGAATAAAACTTAAGCGCATTGCCGCCGGTTGTGGTTTCTGGCGAGCCAAACATAACGCCAATTTTCATGCGAATCTGGTTGATGAAAATCACCATACATTTTGAGCGGCTAATCGCGCTGGTCAGCTTGCGCATAGCTTGTGACATCAGCCGCGCCTGTGCACCCATCTGATAATCGCCCATATCGCCTTCAAGCTCCGATTTTGGTGTCAGCGCCGCCACGGAATCAACCACCACAAGCGAAACCGCGCCGGAGCGCACGAGGGTTTCGGTGATTTCCAGCGCTTGTTCGCCGGCATCGGGCTGTGAGATCAACAGCTCATCAAGGTCGACACCAAGGTTTTTAGCGTAAGACGGGTCCAACGCGTGCTCGGCATCTACAAAGGCACAGACCCCGCCGAGTTTTTGCATTTCAGCAATCACATGCAAGGTCAGCGTGGTTTTGCCCGAGCTTTCCGGCCCGTAAATCTCAACAATTCGCCCCTTGGGCAGGCCGCCTATACCAAGCGCAATATCAAGGCCAATAGAGCCGGTGGACACCGCTTCAATATCCGCAATCGCACCCTTTTGCCCGAGCTTCATAATGGAGCCTTTACCGAAGTTCCGCTCGATCTGGCTCAAGGCCGATTCTAGGGCTTTATTCTTGTCCATATTGCGTTTGCTTCCCAAATCCAAAAGTGTATCAGCCATCTGTTAGCCCCTTATCCCATAATCCGCCCTTGCGAGCAACGCGTGATCTGTTCTCATTATGTTCTATAGGACCAAAACGAGAACAATTCAACTAAAATTTTAGATAAGGCAGTATTTCTTTAAATATATTACCAAAAGGTAAACTGTTTTCATATTATTGCCCGCCCGCCAACCTTTGCCCGACGCTTTCATTTAGCTCAGACAATGAAAACGGTTTTTGCAGAAACCCAGCGTTTTCAATATTTGGCGCACCATCTTCAAAGGAATCTTCAGCATAGCCTGACATAAAGATCACCTTTGTTTCCGGGAACTTATGCAAAGCTTCTCGCACCCAAGTTGGGCCATCTTTTCCGGGCATTATAACATCAGAAATATAAAGATCGTATTGCGCGCCATTAAGCGCCAGCAAATCAAGCGCAGCTTCGGCGCTTTCGGCCTCATCCACTTTATAGCCCTTCAACCGCAAAGCCCGCGCGGTGAACGAGCGCACGGGGTCCTCGTCTTCCACCAACAGAATACGGCCAGATATTTCCTCTTCAATCACCTTAACGGGCGTTTTTACTTCCGGTGGCTCTGTTTTGGAATCATCACCTGCATAACACGGCAAATAGACAATAAACTCGGTGCCTTGGCCCAAAACAGAGTTCACAAACACAAAGCCGCCGGTTTGCTTGATAATGCCATAAACCGTGGAAAGGCCAAGCCCCGTGCCCTCTCCGACCCGCTTTGTTGTGTAAAAAGGCTCAAATATTTTGGCGACATTGTCGGGGGGAATGCCTGTGCCTGTATCTTTGACCGAAATGCAAACATAGGTGCCCACCGGCACGGTGGCGCGGTCTCGCTCCAGCTGTTTGGTTAGGTTTTTGTTGCGCGCGGTGATCATCACTTCACCGCCATCCAGCATGGCATCTCTGGCGTTCACCACAAGGTTCATGATGACCTGTTCAAGTTGGCGCTCATCAACACGCACAAGGTTCAGCCCCTCCTCGGTATCAATTTTCAGGTGCACTTTTTCCCCGAGCAGACGATTAAGGAGTTCGGTTAATTGCGCCAATGTGCGCGAAAGCTTAAGCACTTTGGGGCGCAGGGTTTGCTTACGTGAAAACGCGAGCAGCTGGCGCACCAAAGCCGCCGCACGATTGGCGTTTTGCCGAATTTGAATCAGGTCGCCATAGTCTTCATCCTCGGGTTGATGGCGCAGTAATAATAGATCACAATGACCATTAATAGCGGTGAGCAAATTATTGAAATCATGGGCAACCCCGCCAGCTAACTGCCCAACGGCCTGCATCTTTTGGCTCTGAATAAATTGCGCCTCCAGTATTTTCAGCTCGGTTTTGTCGCTCAGCGCCACCACAAGGCAATTTCGGTTTGAGAAGTTCATCGCCATCAGGGAAACTTGCAAAAACACCTCTTTGCCATTGCGTAAGTATCGCCCCATTTCGGTGGTGCGAATACCACCGCCTTTTAGCGCCTCAGCCACCCGCACACGCATAGAGCGGCCAAGCCCCTCAACCTCGGTGCTAAAGTTCTTACCCACCATATCGGAGCACCCTAACAGCACCCGTGCCGCGCCGTTCACGTCCTCTATAATGCCGTCGGGTGTAAGGCGGATAAGGGCAACCGGAAGCTCATCCAAAATAAGTTGAAGCGACTTTGAATCTGTTGGGTCATTCTCAGGTGCGCAGTTATTTTCACTGATTCGGAACGAGAGCCGGTATCGTGTGAATAAATAAATCGCCAAACTTATCAGAGAGATTGCGCCCAAGCTGGCCAGTATGAAAAACCCGTTGGCATATAAAATTCCCATAGCCACAAGGGCAATGGCGAAGGCAACCAGCCCGAGAATGGGGGCTAATTGGAGGCGGGTGTTTTCATCCGTTTGCATACTTATAACATATTACCACAAATAGCTTGAAGCGTAGGTTACCACTTCACAACTAATACGTTAAAAATGTATGAAAAATTTACAACAAGTATTTAGGAATTTAGGCGCGCAAGCACGGAGATAAAGAAGCCATCTCCGCCAGTTAGCGGGCTAAGGCTTTGTTTGTGCCTCATTTTCCAACCACTATTTTCAGCTAAAAACCAGTTAACTTGATCGCCATTTTCTTGGTTGAAAAGAGAGCAAGTCGCATAGGCCAGATGGCCATTTGCACCAACCCTAGCTTGCGCATATTGCAATATTTCGCGCTGAAGGGCCACCAGTTCCTCTAACTTGCGCGCGGTCAGCCGCCACTTGCTATCGGGGTTGCGCCGCCAAGCGCCGCTGCCCGAGCATGGCGCATCGACCAAAACCAGATCACATTTTGGTGAATTTGCGATATGATCTGGCGAAATAACTTGAATATCCGCCCCAGCACGGCGCGCGCGCTCTGGCAGGTCTTTCATGCGCAGCGGGTTGGCATCATGGGCAAAAAGCTGGCCCTTGCCTTGCATTTCTGCCGCCAAAGCAAGGGTTTTGCCACCACCACCAGCGCAATAATCCAGCACTTTCATACCAGGTTTAGCCCCGGCAAATTTGCTGACGATCTGGCTCGACATATCCTGCAACTCAACAAACCCATAGCGATACGCCAGCGAGCCATTGAGCTTGCGCGGGTTTTCAGTAATGCGCAGCGCGCCCTTGATGCCCTCAATCACTTCAGTAAAAATCAGATCCCGCGCAAGGTAGTTTTGCGCTTCTTCAACGGTGGTTTTCAAGGTGTTAACCCGCAAATCAACCGGCGCACGGGATTGCATGGCTTGCATCACCTCACCAAGATCACCCCCAAGCGAGCGCTTAAGCTCACCATCCAGAAAATCAGGGTAATCCAGCTTAACGGGGTCCGCAGCAATGCCCGGGGCGGCAAGCTGCGCCTTTTCAGCTTCACTCAGGGCCTCTGGAGCAAAGCGGAAATCGCCAAACAGCTCCTCAAGCGCCGCGCCATTGCTGAATTGCTGAGCCATTACAAGGCCTCGGCCTGTCATCGCGCCTGCCAAATGAGCCAAGGAGCGCTTGCGCCGCAGCACGTCAAACACAATATCGCGCACGGCGGCGCGGTCTTTCGAGCCAGCAAAACGCGAGGCGCGGGCCCAGCGGGTAAGCGCCCGCTCGGCGGGGTCTCCGGTTAGGATTTGGTCAAGCAGCGCAATGGCGGCCGAAAGGCGTGCGGTTGGTGTCATAGCTCAGGATTTGCCTTGGTTTGCGTTTGAACGCAAGGCTAAAGCGCGAAAACCTGCACCGCCAAGGCCAGCCAAAACACAGCCAACGCGCCGATGCCGTAAACGAACACCATAAAGCGCTTGGTGACGCGGTTATGGCGCACATGAATCCAACGGTGCCAAAACCGCGTGATCATATAGGCCACAGCCGCTCCCGCCATAACCCAATTTGCCCCAACAGACATAGCAATCGCCGCGCCTGCATAAAGCAGGATCGGGGTTTCAAACTGGTTTTGCATGTTATTGCCAAGCTTAAGCACATCATCAGGATAAACCTTATTATCCAGCGCCACGTCTTTCATGGTGAGGTCTGTTGTTTTCACAGCGTTCACGCGGCCCATGCCCATGGAGAGGATGGCCCAGAGGGTAAAGAACACTTGAACAAACACCGTTATAAGGATGATTTTGCTTGGAATATCCATACTATCCTGCCCTGTAATTCGGGCTTTCGCGGGTGATCTGCACATCATGCACGTGGCTTTCACTCAAGCCTGCCGAGGTGATTTTCACAAACTTGCAGCCGCCATTCATGGCTGCAATAGTCGCGTTGCCAGTATAGCCCATTGCCGCCCGCAGCCCGCCAACCAATTGGTGCAGCACATTGCCCGCTGGCCCCTTATAAGCCACTTGCCCCTCGATGCCCTCGGGCACCAGCTTTTCAGTCGAAACTTCTTTCTGGAAATATCGATCGGCAGACCCTCGCGCCATAGCCCCCACGCTGCCCATGCCGCGATAGGCTTTATAGCTGCGGCCTTGGTAGAGGAACATCTCGCCGGGGGCTTCATCGGTGCCAGCCAGCATAGAGCCGATCATAGCGCAGGCGGCCCCTGCGGCAATGGCTTTGGCAAAGTCGCCCGAGAATTTGATGCCACCATCGGCGATCACCATATGGCCGGTTTTGGCGGCTTCTTTTGCGCAATCGCTCACGGCGGTAAGTTGAGGCACACCCACGCCCGCAACAATGCGGGTGGTGCAAATGGAACCGGGGCCAATGCCGACCTTGACCGCATCGGCCCCAGCCTCAATTAAGCTGCGGGTAGCGGCTGCTGTGGCCACGTTGCCTGCAATAATTTGCACATCCGGCGCAGCGGCGCGAAGCTGGCGCACCGAGTCAGCAACCGCTGAGGAATGGCCGTGGGCCGTATCGATGACAATCACATCCACCCCCGCATCTACCATCGCCATTGAGCGCTCAAAGCCCGAGTCGCCAACCGTAGACGCCGCCGCCACACGCAAGCGGCCCATGTCGTCTTTACAGGCTTGCGGGTTAAGCACGGCTTGCTCGATGTCTTTGATCGTCAGCAGACCTGTGAGTTCGTTTTTGTCATTCACGATCAGCAGTTTCTCGATCCGTCGGACTTCCATAATGCTTTTGGCTTGCGCCAAATCCGCTGGCTCGTGCAGGAGCGCGAGGTTGTCTGTCGTCATCATCGTGGCGATCGGAGTATCATCTGCGCTGGCAAAGCGCATATCGCGGTTAGTGACGATGCCAAGCACCCTGCCCTGACCATCGACCACGGGAAAACCTGTCACCTTATAGCGCGCTTGTAGCGCCTTGGCGTCGGCTAACGTTTGGTCAGCTGTCAGCGTGATCGGGTTTTCCACCACGCCGCTCTCAAAGCGCTTAACGGCGCGCACTTGGCGGGCCTGCTCGTCTATATCAAGGTTGCGATGCAGCACGCCAATGCCTCCCGCCTGCGCCATGGCGATGGCCATTTTACTTTCCGTTACAGTATCCATCGCTGAGCTGAGCAGCGGGATGTTCATGGAAATGGTTTTGGTGAGCTTTGTGCTTGTGTCAGCCGTGGTGGGCATCACGTCAGATGCGCCGGGAACCAGCAATACGTCGTCAAAGGTGAGCGCCTCGGATATGTCCATTTTAGGACCTCCCAATTAGGGGTTATCTTTGACGCCTTCCTATCGCATGTTGCAGTGCAAAAGGAAAGCCCCTTAAGCCACCGCCGCGCCGGTTTTTTGAGCCAGCTTTCTGCCCATCCACATTTTCATAGCTTTATAGGTGATAAAAAAGATAACCACGGTGCCAATCAGCGCCCCCGCAATGGTGCCCGCTGTGGCGACCATGCCGTAACCTTTGGCCATCGCCATCAGGTTAATGTTGGTGAAGGTCGCCAAGGGGAAGGTGAGGCTGCCCCACATTGGGGTAAAACCGGCCTTGGTGACCCATTTGGCAAAGACCAGCAGCACCAAAGCCCCACCCCATGCCAGCACGTAAAAACTAAAAAATAGCGCTTCAGGCCCAAACTGCCCAAAGGCCATGCCAAACAGGCTAAGCGGCGCAAGGATAATGGCATAGGGAGGGCGCAATGGCTCTGGTGGGCGGGTGCGGATGAATTTTGCCACCAGTTGAAACAGGATAACGGCAAAGGCGACGAGCGAAATATAAGTAAAAACTTGGCTTAGTAGCGTGTACCCCAAGGCAACCCCAGCCAAAGGCGTGGTGCTGAGGCCAACAAAGGGCAGCAGCTGGAAAGGCGTAACCGAGCGGCCCTCTGGCGGGGCTTTTGAAATGGCTTTCACCACAAAACTCACGATGACAACGTGCAAAATAATGCCAAACCACCACACATAGCGGGCAACCTCGCCATAAGGCAGCAAACCAACCGACAGCACAATAAACGCCATAGAAATAGCCGAAAGCCCGGCTCTGCCGGGAGGGGATTTGAGATCTTCCATCAACACGGCAGGGCGGGCGATGAGCTTAGCGAGGTAGCTTAGGCTAAAAAACGCCAACAGCGCGGCAGCACCGCCAAGGAGGATTTCTCCGAACCCTGTTGGCACACCAAAAGCTGACCCCAACCCACGCCACGCATGCGCAAGCCCGACAAGGCCCAAAATAACCGGAAAGATCGCAGGCGGAGTGCTGCGCCACAAAGGCTGACGTTTCATTTTTGATCCCCATGTTTATTATTCACATATAATATTGTGAATGTAAGTTGAATAGCAAGGATTACTTGCCTCCAGCGCCAACTGGTCGCATTCTAGTGTTCAAATGAGGAAGAAAATATGAAGGTTATTTCATTATGTGTGGCGTTGGTGCCAGTATCTGCGTATGCAGATTCAATCGCGCCCTATTTATATTCGACAGTATTTAGCAATATCATTTCTGTAATCACCCCGAACTTTGACTCCTCCGCTGGCTTTAAAGCGGTGCTGTTTAAGCAAGGGGAGGTCGTCAGCCTTTATATTTATGAAGCGCCCTTTGCCCGCCGACCCACCGCTTATGCGCCAAGGGTCACATATTCTGGCGGCCAGCTCGGCAGCATCCCTTGGTTGGCTTTTGCAGATAACGGGGCGCTTTTTGTTTATAACGAAAACAGAGCCGCCGGGCGAATTAGGTGGACCTCCAAACTCACAATTCAAAGGCTAAATGGAGACTACGTAGTGACCGCCTTTGACTATGGTGCCTATGACACATTGGACCTTGAATATAACCATAGCTGCAATTTTGATTTTGCAAGTGGCGAAGCAAGCATCAATGCTTTGCCAATAGAAACACCCAATATTGTGGCACCCGTTCCGATAATTGAATGGCACGAAAATATTGTGGCTGATTGTTTAAACAGCGCCTAACCTAGTTTACGGCCATCAATACTTAACTATTCTCTAATCGCGGCCTCTGTATTCATTTTGCTTAGGAAGAATGATTCGATTTACTTCCAGTTTAATGGGGTAATCATTGCTTTTTTGAGGTGAAAACCGCCATTTCCAAAGAATTTTCCCGCATAAATATGGTTTTTTGTCATTTTTTTCAAATTTCTTACGTCTGCCGCTTTTTCGCCACATTATCGCTCCGAATACTGGAATTCAAAAATGATGCGCTTAAAATTTGGCGTAAAGCCCCCGTGCATGAATAAACTGCAATCTCGATTCAAATCATATTTTACTGGCCAATGCTAGACCCTCAAAACCAATCAAGCGGATCACAAATTTTATAAGTAAACAACGTCACAATTGCCCCAATTTGCCCCATTTTAAACACAATCAAAAGCATAGTGATATCAATTCAACTTATGGGTATGTTTCAACCCCAATTTGCAAACAAAATCAATCAGTTTGTCCTCGAACAGACACCAATCAGGATTGCTTTTTTAAGGTTTTGGCGTTAACTTTTTAAGCGACTGCGGTTAGATGGGCTAACCCAGCATTAACTTAGGAAACTAGTATGGATAAAAAAGCTGAGGGAATTCTTTCCCGTCGCCAAGCCCTTACACGGATTGGCCTATCAACAGCTGGTGTTTATGCCGTAACGGGGATGACTACACTCTCCGTTGCACAGGCAAGCTCCGGTGCATCATCTTCCGGTGGGTCTTCCTCCGGTGGGTCTTCTTCAGGTGGCTCTTCTTCGGGTGGGTCTTCTTCAGGTGGGTCTTCTTCAGGTGGCTCTTCTTCTGGCGGTTCTTCCTCCGGTCCTTCGGGCGGCGGCGGTACACCTCCTCCACCACCTCCACCACCACCACCACCACCTCCGCCACCAATTGGCGGTGGGCAGACACTTCCAGCAGGTGGTTGATTTTAGGGTAACCTAGAAACATGATTTTGTGCGGCGACAATTCATTTGTCGCCGCATTTTTTTTGAAAGTCCCATGTTCATACTAATTGGCCATTGGCGGCGCGTGTTGCTATCGTTATATCTGAACCCTAAACAACCCTAGACGTTGAAAGTTCAAATATGTTCAGCTTATTCAAGGCCATTTTGGCGATCGCATTTATGGTGTTAGCCACCCCCTTGCTTGCACAAGAAAATTGCTTTTGTTTCAAGTGCTTGTTGGGCCAACATCGCATGGTTCAAGCCGCAAGCACCTCGATGTCTCCTGCGCTGATCGCAGATGAATGCCGCACAGCCCGTTACCTAAATGGCGAATATGAGCGCCTGCAATATGGCGATATTCTCTACTTCCAGCATCCGGTAAATGAAGGGCAATACCTCGATAGATTGGTGGGTATGGGCGGTGATACGGTGCAAATGATCGAGGGCATGGTGTGGCTTAATGGAGCCCCGCTGCCGCAAATAAAGATCGACGATTACGAGGTTCCCTTTGAGCCGACAGGATCAAACCGCTATCTGCCTAAGTGCCAAAATAGACCGGAAATCGGCGGGGTTTGCCGTGTTGAGCAGTTTATTGAAACCACGCCAAACGGGCGGCGCTACGAAATCTTGAATGTGAGGGATGCAAGATCGGACAATACCGACCTATTTATCATTCCCGAAGGTTATGTTTTTGTTTTGGGCGATCACCGAGATAATTCGATTGATAGCCGCTTTCCTCAAACCGGCCGGCTTAAAGGGGTCGGCTTTGTGTCACTCCAAAACATTATCGGTATTCTGGACGACTAAGCGCCCTGCCCCTTAAACCCAGTCACCACCACAAATTTCTCGGAGCTATCCTTGCGGCTGCTCGGTGGTTTTACGTGGATAACCTTGGTGAAATTCGCCCGTAGCATTTTAAGCACGTCAGCCTCGGCCCCGCCTGCCAATACTTTGGCCACAAAGGTGCCGCCCGGCTCCAGCACATCAATCGCGAAGTAAAGCGCGGCCTCAACCAAAGCCATAATGCGGATATGGTCAGCGCCTTTGTGGCCTGACGAAAACGGTGCCATATCAGACATAACCACATCGGCCATGCCACCCAGCCAGTCTTTCACCTTATGGTCAGCGTCATCCTCTAAAAAGTCCAACACATAGATCTCGGCCCCCGCCACATGCTCGACCTCCTGAAGGTCGATGCCAAGCACAGTGCCTACTTTTTTGCCCTTGCGCTCGCCAAGCGCATTCACCCGCTCGACCGCCATTTGGCACCAGCCCCCCGGTGCACAGCCAAGGTCTACCACCTTGGCACCGGGCACCAAAAAGCGGTATTTATCGTCTAGTTCCATGATCTTAAACGCCGCCCTGCCTCGGTAACCCTCACGCTGGGCGCGTTGCACGTAGGGGTCGTTCAGCTGGCGCTCCAACCAAAGTGTGCTGGCCAGCTTGCGGCCCTTGGCGGTTTTCACCCGTACCTTCAGGTCGCGCTGGCCACGGCCGGAATTGTTTATTTTTTGGCCCGGTTTTCTCATGCTTGGTCCTCAAATGCGCCATCGGCGTTCATCATAGAATAGAGCATCCCCTCGCGCAGGCCCCTATCAGCCACCCGAATATGCCGTGTCGGCCAGATGCGCAATATGGTTTGCAAAATCGCTGATCCAGACATAATAAGCTGAGCGCGATCACGGCCAATGCCCGGCTCCTCCCGCCGCCCCACAGGGCCAAGCTGCAAAAACTTGTCAACCACGCGGTTTACATCCAGCGCCCCCATGGCCATGCCGTCCACGAGGTTTCGGTCATAGCGCTTAAGGCCCAGATGCATGGCACCAACGGTGGTGATGGTGCCAGAGGTGCCGATGACTTGCAGCCCATCCATATTGGCCACCGAGCCGCCCTCGATATATGGCGTGAAACTCTCCAGCATATCCTCAAAGTAACAAGCCATCAGGGCAAAGCGGGCGCTGTCATCTGAAACATCGGAATAGCGCTGCAACAACGTGGCCACGCCAAGCGGCACGGATATCCAATCCACCACCCGCGCACCCAGCGGCGATTGCGTGCCATTGATCCCGTCACTCGGCGAAAGCTCCATCATGGCTTTGGTTTTATGTGCCGGATTCACCGCTGAAAGATCGATCCAGATAAGCTCTGTCGAGCCGCCGCCGATATCTATCACAAGCACCTGTTTGGCTTGCGGGGCCACCAAGGGCGCGCAGCC